>NZ_BBTF01000029.1:0-51130 GCF_000876115.1 Acinetobacter sp. NBRC 110496 | reverse complement strand
ACATTAAACTTCTCTTAGCTATAATTCTTTTCTTCATCCCCTTAAATTGTAGAGGGATCACCGTATCCATTGTTTCAACTATAAAACAATCTACCAATCTATATAGTTTTGGAGACTTATTTCCCACTCCCTCAATGACCCACACAATATCCCCAGCATGAGTGTTACCATTTGCATTTGTATATAAAACCGACTCTGGTAGTGCTCGATAACTCATTTTTGTCTTATTAACGTTATGGTATCCAATCCAATGTTTTGTCATATACAGCATCTCATCCAAAATAATTTCATAATCATACTGCTATATTAAATATAGAAAAATACAATTCACCTAGAAACCTGTCACATTCACATTAAATAGAATCAATCACTTACAAACAAAATCCTGTACATACCCTTTTTTTCCCATCCGCTTTGAGTCGCTCAAATTCATCAAAAACCATCCACATTTATAACCAATTTCTTGACCTTTTTATAAGAATTAAAATTTTTTGTCCTTCTTGATTTAAGTTAAAAACATCAGGAGGGCAAATAAATGAAGCCTACAAAAAAAGTAAATACTCAGCTAGCCAGTAAAAGACCGTTTCACACAAAGGGGGTTATGATCCGTCCTTACCCGCCACTGTTCAAAATTTACCAATGCTATGCCCAGATTTTAAATGCCTCGCAACTGCCAACACACTTTCAGCATGACCTAAACCTAGTGTCTACTACTAAGCTTACTCAAGCTGAGTCATTCGCAACAGATAACTTTCTGCTTGTTTATATGGCACAACAACAAAATATTCGAGTTAAAGCCCATCCCATTCTAGAAGCTGATATAGACCTCGTTCAGGTTCAATATCAACTCAGCACCTCACTCTTTAAGTTAATGACTGAGCTTAAGATCAATCCACAGGTTCTTAACCCCGATAGGCTACTTCAAAACTTAAATCAGTCGCTATCGAAACAAGCAATTTACGATGTGAATCAAAAGCTTTATGACAAGCCCAGATGTAGTCTTTCTCTAGATCTGCTCGCCAAGCTGATCGACTGCAGCCGTAATCAACTGCTTTATCGCCAAAAGCAAATCAACGGCGCTCACGATCTACGAATTCAAGCACTCAAAAATAAATGTAAAGCACTCACGAGCGCACAACCATGTGCATCACAATTTTGGAATTTAACCCATGAAAATTGAAAACATCATTGAACGAATGCTAGATCATGAATTGTTTGATCAGGGCTATCAAAATACTATCGCACAGCACTTAAAAACTGCAGTCTTAATCCCTGAGCTAAAATTCTTATTCGATACAACTATCAACTTCGATGCGGACTCTCAGTTTGAGCTCCCAATAAAACTACCTCTGCCTTCGAGTGTTGCTAAACATCCGATCTGTGCCTATCTCTATTCAGTAGCTAAGCACGAATATGCAGTTATACAACGATGGGCTGTGAATAATTTACATGCAGCGTGTATTCTTAAATCTATCCCTAATAAGGGCGAAAAAGACCATCAAAACACGATTATTAAAGTTCTTGATAGATTTCGATTAGCGAACGAAGCTTATGCCATATCGCAACAAGGCAAACAGTTGAATCGGTATCAGCAGGAATATTTGTGGTTATGGGAGCAACTGCCTAGCGATGAAATTCCATTAGTGCAATTCGTAAAGAATTTACGGGAATTAGAAAACGATACTAAACTCAATCGTTTTCAGTATCTATTACTGCTTGATATACGACGATTCTATGATTATGTGCTAGCACTTAAACCCAAAAAAAATTATTCAGCGCCTCCAAAACAGATCAATGAACCACATTATCTAGATGAGTACGACGCAATTTTATGCCATCTACAAGATATACCTAAAAAGAAAAATCCAGCCCTCTTCTACGAAAAATCACAGGATGAGCAGCTCGATCTACAATACTCAATTAATACAGCACAGGTATCGCCTTTAGCCACTCAATCTAGTTTTCTACAACATAAAATTAGCCAACTGACACAACAGCACATCATTAGACAACAACATAATTTCAGCTGTAGTAAGCATTATCCAGATTTCAATAGCTTAAGTTTATTGGTAGAGCATTGCTACCAGGTCTATCTGAGTCATCCAGAAAAAAATAAAGCGTATCTTTTTATATTACTCAGTTTCCTGAGTGGTGTTCCTGTTGAGCAATGGTTATATCTACAATCCAAGCAGCGCTATGCACTGAATAAACGACAAAAGATCATTTTAGAAAACGATCAATATTTTCTACGTTCAAAGTTCACGCTATTTGAGAACGCTGACTTCGAATACAAAAATCAATTACTCAATCAAGTGACCTATTTCGATTTACCACTCATTGAAGAATTAGTAGACGGTCTAAAACAGTCTCCAATTGTGAGCCAAGAGCAAGTCAATCAAGCATTAAAGAAATGCCGTGAAGAACTGTTCATTCCATCGTTATCAACTAAGAAAATAAGTGTCTTACTACATCATTGTATTTATAGACATACCAATAACGAGCAACTCGCTGACATTCTGACTGGCATAGATGCCAATCGATCGGTGTCTATTTCATATTGCTCGTATCCGGTATACCGCCTGCAACAGAATTACCAAAGCACGGTAGAACAGTTGTCTCGTGATTTAGCAAAAAAAATTCATCTTACTTCCGATCCCGAGCTTAGATTTGGTAGTTGTAAAGCTCCCAAGCCTGCAACAGTAACGGCTATATTTGCCTACTTACAACATCAGATCATTCAAGCCCGACACAGTAGCCAAATGCTGGAGATGTTCAATCACTACAACATTTGGCTTTGGCATATTTTATTGCTTTTTACAGCGGCTCGACCTGTGAATGGATTCCCTGGGTTCTTAAAAAACTTCGATTTAAAACAACAATGGCTTTGGGTTTCCGACAAAGAAATTCACTCAAGAACGAATGATGGTCGCTTAATCCCGTTAT
Source organism: Acinetobacter sp. NBRC 110496 (assembly GCF_000876115.1). NCBI lineage: Bacteria > Pseudomonadati > Pseudomonadota > Gammaproteobacteria > Moraxellales > Moraxellaceae > Acinetobacter > Acinetobacter sp. NBRC 110496. Next base: position 48,187 of record NZ_BBTF01000029.1, on the reverse strand, counting down.
GTGATTTTGCTGTTCAAGAAGTCCGTCAGTTTATTGGCTATTTAAAAGAATTCAAACAACTGCATCCAGAGCATCAATCACACATTCAAGAAATTTTAAGCAGTAAAAAGCCACTGCTGAATGTTTATCAGCAGGGAGAATGGCAAGAGCTTAGTCCCCGTCTTATAAGCTCATTTACTCATGTTATGGAGCTCAACCACGCAAATTGGCTTAGGCATACAGCTCGTGCATATCTAACTTCGAAAGTTGATGAACAGTTCATTCTAGCCCTGATGGGACATGAACAAAACCAACAAGAAATGGGGCAAAAATTCTCAAGCCTGTCTCTTCAACAATATAGAACCATCGCAACTCATCTCAATGAAATGCAAAATTTTTACAGTATTGATGGAATGTATGAATATGCCTAAACAAACAAAGTATGCACATGAACGCCGTGCTAACAACAGAGACCAAAAGCGAATTAAAGAGCGTATACAATTTCAAGCGATCATCGATGAGTTTCTGTCGTTCGAGCAATTACAGCAAGCACAGCGGTCAGGAAGTATAGTCACGCTCTTTGAGCAAGTTAGCCAACACTTGGATCAACATCAATATAGTTTTGCTCTAAAAAAGACGTTTTATCAGCAGTTCCGTAAACGTATTATTCAATACAATCACACAAATGATGCAGACTTACCACTACCTACTCAACATCTCGTCTCTATTCAACGCACGCCATTGCTTTTCAATGAGACTCGGCTAGAACAATCTAAATCCATCTCACTGATCAAAGAAAAACTTCTAAGATTTTGGTATACAACAGATAACTTTACCGCAGATGAAAGCATTGGAAATATACTGATCTGCGCAATCCTCTATGGTGGGATATCAAGCCTTTCTAGCCTACAAGCTTTGCTCGAACACTTAAAACAACAAGGTTCGATTGATCAGATTCCAAAAATACAAATCCCCCTGATCTTTCTAGAACCTCAGTCACCACATTATGGTGATTTATATGACCCTAAACAGCCTTTAAAAAAATCTAGAAATTTTGTGCCCGACCGGTTAACACTGCTATGGATTGCGAGACTTAAAACACAAAAAATTGATATCCAATCTGATTGTTACACGTATATCAATTGTATTTTTAAAGCACTAGCACTTCCGTTAAGCCCAAAGCAATTTAATCAACTCTTACAAACCTCAAGTCATTCATGGATGCAGCTAGACAAGGTTGATTTAAGTCCTGCGCTAAGTCTTTGCTTATCAGAAGAGATTGAGACTTGTGGTTTAAGTCTAAGTGCGTTTAAACGTTATCTCACGCCACAGTTATCCATTTTCGATTCACAACAAGCGCTAGAACCCCTGCCGAAAATACTAAATCCGACAGAAAAAGCAGAACAATGCTGCACAGATCATTCTGTAGACTCATTGATTGCATTGCATAAACAAATTTTAAAATTTTTTAGAAATAGTGATCAAACCACAAAAGAGCTACGAAACTTCTTACTCAGCCAGCATGACCATCTTCCCGAAAATGCAAAAAGATTGGGACTGTGGTTATACAGCCTGTTTCATCCTGCCGTAGATGATATGCAATCTATCTGTAGGCTTTATCAGCTCGATCAAAATAAGTACTTACGCTATATCACTCAACAGCAGAAGATTCGCCATTCTTCAATCTATAGTTATTACACCAAACTTGCCGAGTCATGGTTACTCCATAGCACTGACTTTATAGAAGAATCTAACCTGAATGACCGTCTAGATGTAATCTACAACCGCATGTTAACTGGCATCGGTAAATCAAAATCACAAAAAATCGATCTCCTAAAACGATTCCATCAATTCCAACAGATGCTATTTAATGCTGAATCGTTCCCTTTGAGCGGTGCGGGACTACGTGTTCATTCACCCAAAGCTGAAATTATCTCAGGAAAAACTTTTCAATATCTACTCAGTCAGCTTAGTCAATATAAACATTCCAGCTACACCGCACATGATTTAGAAATGCTGAGTATCGTATATACGATAGCTTTTCGTACGGGCATGCGCATTAATGAAATACTCGGTATGCGAATCAAGGATGTGGAAGGTGTCAAAGCGAGTTCAATTTGGATACGTCCATATCGTGCGAAGCATCAACAGCATTTTCTTAAAACGGATAGTGCTGAGCGTAATCTCAACGTTCAAATTTTACTAAGCGAAGAAGAACATCTTAAATTTCAGCAATACTGCAAGGCACGCCGTAGCGCTTATTCATCCAATGACTACCTATTTACTCTTTGGAATAGTGCGGGACGTATCAAACCCTACTTGGTCACCACGCCTTTTCAAAAGTTACTTGATGCTATTTTGCCAAATCATTGCTATAGCTTTCACTCGCTGCGACATAGTGCGACGAACAATTTAGCCATGATTTTGACCATGAACTACAAATTTGTAACAACCTTCACTGACTATTCACATGAGCATTACAACTTGATTCGTAGTCAGCTCTTACGCTCTAACACACCTCAAAACTCTTGGTATCTACTTGCCCATTTATTGGGCCACATAGACCCAACTGAAACCTTTAGGAGCTATTTGCATCTAGCTTACCTGATGGCCGGTTACCAGTTAAGAAAATTTGACCCACTTATTGATCGAGCTGTTATTCATAAGATTTGTCCTCGCTTAAAACCACCACAAAAACATCAAATAGCGCTGAGTTATTACGATGAACAAATAGCACGAACAATAAAAATTAAATCTATAACAACGCCTGATGAATACATCAACACAGCTAAGATTCAAGCTGATTTAGTACAAGCAGAGGACAACGATTTTATTTATGGAACGAGTAAGTCAGCTTATCCATTCCCTCTAATCGCAAAAATTCTCAAAAAATTAGATCAATCATATACACCGCAACTGCTTGCGCAACAATACGATTTTCCGATAGAACAACTCATGCTATGGCAACGGAATATAATCAGGCTCAAACAGCTCAAAAATCGTAAGAATCGTCCACGTTTCATCATGGATGCAGATAAATCAGAGCGCATACTTCCGCACCTTGAAACTGCAGAGGACAAAAGTTTATTGGAATATTTTTTTAAACAGCTCAATGAATTGAGACGTGATGATGCAAATATCTTAGATGCGATACATATTTTTGAGACGAAAGCGAATATTTCACACGCTGGATTAATCTTTAAACCGAATGATGTAAGACTAGCAAATCGTTTTTTAAAAGGGATTTATGGTTTATTTCCAGCAAGCTGTTGGCAGATTGCAATATCTTCTGAAATCTGTGAGGAAAAGCTGATGGAACGACTGTCATTTAATCTTCAATCTGACGGTATCAACAGCAGTTTAAATAATTCCTTTAAGCTAGAACTAGTATCTCAAAAAAATGCTAAAGCATTAGCTGTGTTCCGCTATTGCATGCTCGTTTTATTGATCGTGTGTACGCCGTTGCAACCAGATCATAGTTGATCTGGTTGATAGCCTGAAAACTCATAAAAGTCATGCAACAATTGAGCATAGACATCTGAAAAATTTATTAAGCTTTCTGGTTGTAAACCATAATGGTCAAAATAGCGATCATCAATGAAATAAGCTAATCCTATGTGCGTGTTGAGATAAGTTGATACGCCCAGTTGCCGACAAAAGTCAGGATTATATTGCAACTGTAATTGCGTATTACAAATAATTTTTGAGGCTACAATTTTAGCTACATTGCGAATATTGAGATGGCGAATACTAGGATGCATCGATGTCAAAATTCGACTCGAAGAATAATCCATCATGATCGTTTGGCCTTCAATTGATTTAGATTTTTATCAAGTAATGATTTAGTTGCTTCTCGTTTTACAAGTAAGCATCTAAACTATGTCTATATTTATATAAAAACATGACCAAAACGTCAAGTTTTTATTGTCTATTTGGCGGTAATAATGACACTTGAATTAGACTCGAATGAATTTAAGATTCGATTGAAAGAAGTCAGAAAGATACGAAAGCTGACACAGCAAGAACTTGCTGAAAAAACGGGAATACCCGTAACCTCTATTGCGCATTTTGAGTCGGGCTCACGTAAACCCTCATTAGAGAATTTTTATAAACTCATTGTCGCACTTAATGTATCAGCCGATTACATCTTGGGACGCCGTGAAAAAATGAGTACCTCAGAGATTGATCCTATTACTAATGCTTTACAGGAATTACCAGAGTTGGAACGCAAAATGATTGAGAAATTTATTATTTCTTTAGGCTCTGACTAGAGACAACCATGCATATATGAATCAGACAAGAAAAAGACCTAAAAATTAAAAAACCACCTAACGTGGTTTTTTTTTTCAAGGATCAAAATAGCTTTTTCCTCGTGAAATATTTTTTTAAAAGTAAATTCACATCATGGTTTTATAAAATTACCCCTTGAGCCTTTCTCCTTTATCCAAACGTTCCCATATAAGCCAATTTATTGTTTCCTACTAACAGAAGACCTATTCTTTTTCTGTATTTCATACCAATTCAACACCTCCGTATAATCAAAGTAGTTATGCGCTTTTTCACCATCTGCAAGCTTAAAAGGTCGTGGAAAATCGGGATTCTTTGCGATCAAAAAGTTTAGTCCCGTCCTCGACAAGCCTAATTTTTTTGCTACATCATTAAACTTTAAAGCTAACGCTTTATTTTCCTGAATCATAGTTGATTGTGGTGTATTCATTTCCAACATAAATATTTTTTCAAAAAAAGAAAAAATCATATCAGACTAAAAAAATTATTTTTCCAATAGTGTCAATTCGTTAAATTTAGTTCAAAAATCAGAATGAAATTCATTCATGTACCAATTGAAAATCTCATCAACATCAAAATACATCACTGCTTGTCGAGTATCTCGATCTCTCATGGGTTTTGGAAAGTTAGGAACAGCATTTTGAATTTTGATAAGTTGCTGACGATTAATCTGTAAAATTTTGCACAATATGCTACTTGAACATCGCCACACATTTTCTTCACGGAGTTTCATTAAAATCGGATTTATTTGACTATGAGGGTTTAGTAAAGTTTTCATCAATTTATCAAAACAGTTAAAACCCATTAATCTACACATATTAGAAAAATCACATCTTCAATAATCCCGTTTCGCAAAAAAAAAGCCGAAAATAAAATTTCAGCTTTTAAAATTATAACAAGAACACTTTAATCAAACATTCTTACTCCGCAGATCGAATCCAAGTGGTCAGCCCAAAATTGCATAACATCCACCCTTTCTCTTAAGTGAGCACCTTTATCATATGCACCTTTCACACCTGCTTTTTGATGAGACAATGCTGATTCAATCACTTGTTCTTTATCACTAAAAATATCATTTAAAAAAGTACTCGCAATGTGGCGAAATCCATGAGGATTCTGCTTCCCAGTATACCCCATTCTTTTCAATGCTGAAGTGAAGGTCACGTCAGATATAAATTTTTCATTTGAATTACTTCTTGATGGAAACAAATATTCATTGCCATCCCCTGAAATCTCTTTTAATCGAAGCAATAATTTAATTGCTTGCTTCGGTAACGGTATCGCATGAGCTACTCTTCTTTTCATCAGATCAGCAGGTCTAAGCCATACTCTTGTTTCAAAATTAAATTGATCCCAACGTGCAGCTCTCAACTCACCAGGTCTAGGAAACAACACCAAGAGCAATTCGAGTCCAATGCTAGTAGTTTCAGAGCGATAATTACGGATTGCATTAACAAGATCGGGAAGTTCATCCATTACGACATGTTTCATTGAGCCTGAAGTATGATTTACTAGCCCTTTTCGTACTCTTGCGAGAGGGTTATAGCTAATTAAATTATCATCAATTGCATAATCATAAGCATTACGACAATACGAAATTAATTTTTCAAGTCTATTGAATATCCCTTCATTTAATTGTTTTTCTCTGAAAAATTCTTTCCATTCAGATGCGGAAATTTCTTTAAATAAACGGTGACCAAATACTGGCAATATATGCTTTTCTATCGACTGATACTCTTTCTTATAGGTTTTATCAGTCCATACACCTTTTTTCGTATTCATCCATTTAATCAGTAAATTACCAAACAATAGGTTCTCTTGTTGTTTAGCTTCCAATAATTTCTCATTTTTAGTTTTTAAAATGAGTTCACCATTTTGATACTTAATAGCCAACGAGCGTGCTTCTTTGACTGAGATTGCTGGGTAGCTTCCCAACCCAAGCCATGTCCACTTACCAACCGTACTCTTAAATCTTAACTGCCATGACTTTTTGCCTGTTACACCAACTTTTAAATACAGACCTGAAATATCTGAAACTCTGTACTCAGATTCTTTTGCTTTTAATGCTGCATATTGTGTATCTGTAAGTAATTTAGATTTAGCCATAAAATTTTGATTTTCCTAGATTAAACTAGGCTCCTGTATCCTGAGTTCTATTTTTTATACAGGATACAAGCCAGGATACAAATAGGGTGTTTTTATACGAGTACACCTGAGTATTCTTAAGACATAAAAAAACCCTTAACTCTTTTAGAATTAAGGGTTTAAGTATGTATTTTACAATATAAACACATGAATTTGGTGGGCCCAGACAGACTTGAACTGTCGACCAACGGATTATGAGTTCATAGGTCTATTAATTAGCTATCAAAATATAACCTAAACTGATATCAAGCTTATTTTACACATTATCGTAAACAGTGTAGCAAGTTGCTACACTGTCATATAACTTCTTTTCCAAATATTTCATTCAATCGTTTTCTATTTTCTTTTACAAAATTTGGATTATTTTTTAATTTATATTTCATTTCTTTCTTAAATTCACTCATTGAACTGCCAGCTACAGCAAAATCCATTTGGAACATAATATCATTAACTATCACATTTGCTTGAGATTCAGTTAAGCACCCTTCTGTCTTAAACCACTTACTTAACTGTTTATAATTTGGGTCGTTCGCATAGATGTACCAAGACCTTACGGTCATATCGAACTTCGCACCTAATTCTTTAACAAGCGCATTATCATCAAAATTGACATCTAAATAGATTTGAGTCTTATCATTAGTATTAGATACAACAACTTCAGTGGCATGCCTATTAAGAATTTTAAATCGAACTCCGACAATAGGTCGACCTTTCTTGATGGTATCGTATTCTAATTGAAGACTAGTCCTTTCATTAATTTCTTCAATAATTTTGTCTAAAACGTATCGTCTAAAATCAACCCAACGATCGTATTTTTTCTCCCCAATATCAATTAATGCTTTGATATTCTCAAGTGAAAGTTCAACCTCATAAGAATCTTGATTAGCATACTTAAATTCATTTTTGATAAAGTATGAATACAAACTCATACTGGTGACAGAGTCCAAAGCAAATAAATCTTTCAATTGATAGGTTGTAAAATTTCCATTTGCTAAACGAGTAAAATATGGAAGTACTTCACTGGTGAAACGTATCTGCAAAGCATTTTTAGCATCATCTTCCCAACGGAGTTCACGAATAATTGGTACTACTGAGTGTACTTTTTTAACTTTACGCTTATTATCATCCACGGACTCTTCAATTACAAAATGGGCTACTCGTGATGATAATTCTTTATAAATACGATCAATAGCAACATTAATGGAATTCTTTTTATCTAATCCTAATAGTTCGCCTAAATCATCTTTATGCAAATATATATAAGTTTGCTCTGTAATTTCACGATCTTGATTATTCTTTTCACCATAATTCGCAACAGCCATCGCATAAAGTAGAGCTTTATACTCATTAGATGATAATTCAATTGGTCTAATCAGACGGTTACTAGTGCTAACTACTCCATTATGTCGAATATTACCAATACAATAAGGTAGATGTTCTAATTCTTCTGGTTCGTTGTGATTGCTCATAAGTGGAAAGATTAAAATATTTTCTACATGTTATACACAAAAGTGGAAGAAGATGCAAACCGCTCACTATTTTCTCTTCCTTACATTAAATTAACTCAGTTTATGCCCATCAAACACCTTAAGAGTGGAAGAAGTGTCACTATTAAAGTGCAATTTTGATACTATCTAGTCTTATGGTGGAATTAATATAAAATTAAACACTTTTAAGTGACAATTCTTCCACCTTTGATAATTCATCCGTATCGCTAAAGCAATCAATTTGAAAATAGGAATAGCCTACAGCACCACTAAAGTGGAATTAATCAACACATATTCCACTGTTAAAGTGACAAGCCTTCCACCATTCCGATATTCTTGACTATTAAACATCATGTTATCAATTAAATTTTATACAAATAGTTTATCCACAGAATAAAAAACATCTAATGACAAGTCTTCCACCTTTATTTCAATAAAAACAAACTTATCAACATCACAAGCAGTTGAATTATATTGTTTTAAATTAAAAAATCCACATTAAAATAAATCACAATGACAAGTCTTCCACCATAGTGACAAACCTTCCACTTATCGGTGACAGACCTTCCACTTATTAGTGACAAACCTTCCACTTAAAGGTGACAGGGCTTCCACTTATCAATGACAGGTCTTCCACTTATTAGTGACACGCCTTCCACTTTAAAAATTCTATCTATTTGTTTTTAAAAAAATAAAATTTGTCTAATTATAATTAACTAATTAATACTAATTAATAATAATTAAAATTAGCTAGCTATATTTTTAAAAAAAGTTAAGAAATGTTTTCTCCACATCTTTTGAATTCAAAAGATAAAAATATGACAAAGGAACTGTAGCAAGTTGCTACAAATATCTTTATATTAAATGAAATCAAAGTAAATTCCTTAAGACAAATATGTCAACTAAAATCATTGCTGTAGCTAATCATAAAGGTGGTTGCGGGAAAACAACTACTGTAGTACATCTTGCTTCAGAACTTGCTGAATTAGGAAATAAGGTCTTAGTAATTGATCTGGATCCACAAGCAAATGCAAGTTTACATATAGGATTAAGACACCCTAGCGAAGTTGAAACTACATCAGCGGAATTACTCATTGGTGATATAAGTTTATTATCAGAAGCATTAGAAGAAGAAACAAAATTTAAAAATGTTTCCTTAATATATGGCTCATTAACTCTTGGTAAAACTGAAGATCAATTGAAAGATGATGCACCAAGACCAACCGAGGAACTTTCAAATAAATTGGAAATTCTAGAAGGATTATATGACTACATTCTTATTGATTGCCCTCCGAGCTTAAAATTATTAACTAGCAATGCTTTAGCCGCTTCGACACATGTTATTGTTCCAATTGAATCTGGTTCACAATACGGTCTCTATGGTGTTACTGATTTAATTAATCATTTAAGTAAAATTAGAAGAGTTAACCCTGAGTTAGAACTCTTAGGTGCTTTATTAATTAAACATGATGAGCGTCAGAATGTATGTAAATTAATAAAAGATGAAGCATTTAATCAAGTTGGAGAATTATTGCATACCACAATTCCAATGAGCACTAAAGTTAATCAAGCTGCAATTTTGCAACAACCTTTATTATCTGTTGATAAAAACTCAAAAGTTCGAAAAGCTTTTGAAACTTTAGCACAAGAAATTGTTCAGCGTGTCGGATAATATAATTCTGGAAATACTATGGTAAGTAATAAAGAGCTATTGGCTAAACGTCTTCAGCAAAATACTCAAAAGCATCAACATGCCCAAAAGGAGCATATTAATGATGTCAAAGAGCTAAGACGTAATGTACAAATTACAGATATTCAGGCTAGCCCTAACCAGCCTCGAAAACTCTTTAATCAACAAGATATTAAAGATTTAGCAGCATCAATTGAGGAAATTGGGCTATTACAACCAATTGCAGTTCGTAGAATAAATGATAAATATGAGTTGATTGCTGGTGAAAGACGATTGAAAGCCCACCAATTTCTCAATAAGAACACCATTGAAGTAATCATTATTGATGCATCGGATGAAGAAGTTGCTTTATTAACATTAGCTGAAAATTTAAAGCGAGAAGATCTGACAGATTATGAAATATATGTTGGATTAACTTCTTTGGATGAAAAATTAAAAAAAAATAAGCAGAAGTTAGCAAAGTCATTAGGTATGAATCGTGAAGATATGTATAAATATTTATCTTTTGAAAAATTACCTGGAGAGTTGATTGAAGATTTGGAAAAACAGCCGTCATTATTAGCACGGACCGCTGCTACAGCAGTGAAAAAATTTCTATCAGATCATGAAGAAAACCATGAAAATGCTAAAGAAGCATTATTTGAAGCATGGTCAAAATTGCTTAAAAAAGAAGTTGAACAGACAAAACTGGCATCACTAGCTGAAAAAATCTTTAAGTCAAGAGAAACGAAAGAAGTAATTCAAACTTCAATTGTACATAAAATTGAATATGATGGGAAAGTTGCTGGTAATATCAAATTTGACCATAATACATTAAAGGTATCTTTAAAAATCGGACAATTTGATGATCAAAATTTAAAAGAATTAGAAGCTTTCCTAAAAAGAATGTTAGAAAAATAAAGTAAAAAAATAGTGTAGCAACTTGCTACACTATTTTTTGCAATTAGGAAAATTTATATAAGTAGTCATAATAATATTTTCATAAATTTGTCATTTAAATTGAATATTTAAAGCGTATTTTTCGACCATCCTAAGATGAGTCGATGCAATGCTTTGGCATAAGAAAAAATTTAATAAAAAATTAATGAGTTTGGCATGCTGTAGTTTGGGCACAGTTATTTTGATGGGCTGTCAAAGTCCTGCTTTAGTTCAATCAACTTCTACTTCAGTACAACCATCAAAACAGCCTCAACGTGTGGTTTTTTTCTTGGGAGATGGAATGGGTATCACGACACTAACAGCTGCACGAATCTATGCTGTTGGTGAAGACGGGCAACTGCCGATAGATCAACTTCCAGAGTCAGCATTTGTTCGTACTTTCTCAGAAGATGCACAGGTTACAGATAGCGCACCATCGATGGGTGCTTATATGACAGGTGTAAAAATGAAAAATGAAGTGATATCCATGCAGACTGGAACAATTGCAGTAGAACCAGATCAGGCTGGAAACCATCAATGTGGAACCAATCCTCAGAACCAGAATAAGCAAGACACCCAAACTTTACTCGAATTGGCCAAGGCACAAGGTTGGGGTACAGGTGTAGTCACGACAACTCGCATTACGCATGCTACACCAGCATCGACTTATGCCCATATTTGTCATCGTGATGCTGAAAATGACATAGCATCCCAATTAGTACCAAGTTCGCAAGGTGATACCTATCAGCGTTATAACGTCAAATTAAAAGATGGGGTTGATGTGATTCTAGGCGGGGGTAAGCGTCAATTTCTGCCGAAAGATCAAGGGGGAGAACGGATAGACCAACGGAATTTGATCGCAGAAATGCAACAAGCAGGCTATCGAGTGGTCTATGATCAAACTCAACTCTCCCAGATGAAGTTAGGAAAGAATGAAAAATTATTGGGTTTGTTTAGGGTCTGTTGAGAATTACCGAGAGTTAATTACACTCGCGCACAATTGAATCATGGCTTCAAAACTCGTATCTGTTTTACAACTACGCATCGCTATACGTTTAAATTCTTTTAACTTACAGAAATAGTTTTCAATGAGATGACGCCATTTATACATAGTCGTATCAAATGCTCTCATTACTTTTCGATTAGATTTGGGTGGGATCACCACTTTCACTTTACGTTCATTGAGTTCTTGGATGAGCCAATCTGCATCAAATGCTTTATCAGCCAGTTATGCTTGAAAATCAACATCTTCAATTAAAGGTTTAGTTTCTACTAAATCGTGATATTGACCAGTCATTAATCGAAACTTAATGAGGTTGCCTAGACTATCCACTAAGGCAAGAATTGAATAGCCTGAATAGCCACCAAAATTCTAGACACACATAACCATCTTTTGATGGGCCTTTTCATAATCTAATGGAGAACGCTGACCATTGGAACCATGTCTGCGTTTTGAGTTATAGAACATCTCTATATATTCAAAGATATCCGACCTTGCTTCAGTTCTTGTCACATAGATTTTCTTCTTGATCCTCTCTCGCTTTAACAGCTGAAAGAAGCTCTCAGCAACAGCATTATCATGGCAGTTTCCACGCCGGCTCATACTGCTTTCAAGGTTGTGATACTTGAGAAATGTCTGCCATTCATGACTGGTGTATTGGCTACCTTGATCAGAATGAATCAGGACTTTGTTCTTTGGGCTTCTTCGCCACAAAGCCATCAGTAGAGCATCTAAAACCAGATCTGTTGTGATTCTCGACTTCATAGACCAGCCAACGACTAGCCGTGAGAATAGGTCGATTACTACTGCAAGATACAGCCATCCTTCATGAGTGCGAATATAAGTGATGTCAGTCACCCACAACTGGTTGGGCTGGGTGGGGTTAAACTGTCTGTCTAAAGTATTTCGAGCCACAATCGATGGAGTACTAACATTAGCTCTAGGTTTGCGATAGCCGCGCTGTGACTTGAGACCATTCGCCTTCATGAGTCGATGTACTCGATTGATACCGCAACTTTCGCCAACGTCTTTCAAATCACAATGAATCTTGCGATAACCGTAGACTCCGCCAGATTCCAACCAGAACTGTTTAATTAATCCTGAAAGCTGTTGCCGCTTCCTCGCAGTTATACTGGTAAGTTTCTTTAACCAGGCGTAATAACCACTGTGATGAACATCTAACGTTGAACATAAACGACGAACAGACCATATATGTTGGTTGTCCCGAATAAAGGCGTACCTCATTTGGACTGGCTTGCGAAGTACACCGCGGCCTTTTTTAATATGTCCCTTTCTTCAGTGACCCTTTGCAGCTCTTTTTTTAATTTCGCTAATTCTGTAGTTGGATCACTAGATTCTGTTGTCTTGGGCTGCTGTGGATCATAACGTTTGATCCAAGCATACAGACTATGTGTAGTGGTTCCTAAACGTGTAGCAACTTCAGCCACACTATGACCTTTCTCAGTGACTTGTTTTACTGCTTCAATTTTGAATTCTTCAGGGTATCGTTTACTGCTCATAAGCACCTCGTTAATTAGCCATTTTATCTAACTAAAAGGTGTCTACAAAATTAGTGGCTATTCAAATTTTACAGGTCATTCCACCTCGAGATTTACCTATAGACTGTTTGAAAGTCCCCCTTTTGCACCTTGGCCATGTCGATGAACTTTAACAATCGTTCCATCAATCATGGCGTATTCCAAATCAACATCTTCATTTACAGATGCAAAAATAGTTTCAAATACACCAGCTTTCACCCAGTCACGGTATCTTTTAAAGACGGTATTCCATTTACCAAAATGAGGAGGTGGATCACGCCATGGACTGCCTGTACGCAGTTTCCATAAGATCACTTCCATGATATTTCTACTGTTTTTTGAACGGTAGCAACCATGTAATCGCATAGTATTTTGAATTTGCTGCCAAATATTTTCGGTAAGAAGAGTGCGTGCCATTGAAAATATGGAAATAAAAATAACTCAAAGGAAAATTTTAAGAATTTAAAACCAATTCTTCAAATGAGGACATGACCTAAGCTTTTTAGACGTTAGTCATAAAAGTAGTTCTTGCTCCCAACTCTGATTGATTAATATTTAATCTTAATGGGGGTTATTTTTTCATCATTATGGTCATATCTGTTGAAATTTTAAGAAATTTTTCATATATTTATTTTGCTTAAAAATTATCTTATAGGTAAAAAAATGTCCAATAAAATAGATCTAAGTTTTGAAGTTGTTCGTCCTGATATTCATGCTAGTAGAGAATATACAAAAACATGTTCTGGAGGGGTGAGTGATTGTTGTACACGTACTTGTACACGTATTACTGATGACTCTAACTCATCATTAGATGCTTGGGAACAATACCTAGAAGTTAACGAAGGTATTCTCCAGTACTGATCCTAAGTTATTAAAAAGTAGAACCTAAATAGGAATATTTAGGTTCTACTTTTATTTTAAGAGTAGCCCTCGATGTTAAATAAGTTTTTCAAAATTCAAGATACAGTTGATGTTTACATTAAGGATTTAGAACAAGATGGAAAAGTAATAATTACTTTTCATAAGATGACAACTAGACAAAGAGTCGAAATAATTACCAAAAAAAATGTTGCTGAATTCTTAGCATTATTGGATGGTAAAAAATCTGTAATTGAAATCCTAAATAAACTTGGCAAGTTTTCGAGTGAAGAAGCAGAAAAACTTATAACTTATTTATCAAATGAACATTTATTAACAGATACTTCTTTAAATATCGATATTGATCATCGCTATGATCGTCAAATTAATTACTTCGATGATATGATTCTTGATCGCCGAGGATCAGAAACTCAAAAAATTTTAGCGTCAAAACATATTGTGTTTCTAGGGTGTGGTGCAATAGGATCGACAATTGCTGAAATTTTAGTTAGAGCTGGAGTACAATCCTTAACATTAGTAGATTTTAAAAAAATTACAAAAAGCAATATAGATCTTCACCTATTTGCGACAGAAGAAAATATTAGCGAATCAAAAGTTCAAGCCTTAGCAAAATATTTAACAAAGATTAATCAAAAAATAAGAATCAAAACTTTTGATGAAAAATTACTTCCAAATACAGATTTATCAAGATGGATTGATAATAAAGTAGATCTAGTTATTAATAGCTGTGATGAACCTTATATTGGGCATACCTCATTAAAAGTTGGTAGATATTTACAGAATTTTAAAATACCACTATATGTTGCCGGAGGCTTTGATGCTCATCTTATGAGTTCAGGAGAGCTAATTAATCCTCCATTTACCCCATGTATTGATTGTTCACAACAAACCTTTACTAAAGCGTTAGAAGGTTGGAAACCCACTTATAGTCATATAAATACTTCCAATGTAATTGTAGAAAACAATCAATTTGATTCTGAAAATAACTACACAGTAGGTGGAGCTGGAGGACTGATTATGATGAGTAGTTTTTCAGCAAATCTTAGTTGTATAAAAATACTACAATTCCTATGCGAAGATTCATCTTTCGATCATACACCTATTAGATATGAATATTTACCCAATAAGGGAGTTATGACTGAATTTGTATTGACGCGCCAGGAGGAATGTAATGTCTGCAACAAATAATCTTAGATTTCGTCAAAGTATAGGTGTAATCTCCAAAGCAAACTCTGTAGAGTTCTTTAGAGCTAATATAAGAGAAAGCCTAATTTTAAAGATGGATAGTAATAAAATTCTGGAATTATTACAAAGTTTTAATGGTAACAATTCGCTTAAAGATATTTGTAATAAAATGAATTTTATAGATCTAGGACAATTAGAAACTCTAAGTAATTTTCTAAAAGAAGAATTTATTCTGATTGAACAAGATCTACCCTATTCTCTTAGCCTAACAAAAGATAATTATAGATTAATAAATATATTAGAGGATTACTTTCACTCAACTAGCGAAGTTATCAATGCTATTGAAAATTTAAAAAAATCCAAAGTCATGATAATTGGTGTAGGTGCAGTAGGAAGCTATATTGCTACATATTTAGCAAAGGTAAAAGTAGGAAAATTTATTTTTGTTGATTCCGATACAGTAGATATAAGTAATTTACATAGACAGTATTATTTTGAAAAAGACATAGGTGAAAAAAAAGCTGATGTTTTAGCTGAGCATCTCAAAAAAATAGACAACAATATTGAAATTAAAACCATTCATAACTTATTGGATGATAATTTTTTCAAACTGAATAGTTTAGATGAAGATATAGATTTAATTATTAATTGTGCCGACCAACCAAGTGTTGATTATACAAGCAGATTAGTTGCAAAATATGCAATGAAAAATAATATTCCACATATAGTGGGCGGTGGTTATAATCTTCATCTAACATTAATAGGACAGACAATAATCCCTAATTTAACTGCATGTTTTAAATGTTTTGAAAAAGCATTACACGAAAAAAATCTTATTGATTTAAAAGGTATAAAAAAATTACATCGTGAAGGAAGAAAATTAGGATCCTATCCACCACTTTCAGGTCTTGCCTCTACTCTCGCTGCTTTAGATGCGTTTAAAGTATTAATTAAAAAATATGAGTATTTACAGCAATCAAACCGACGTATTGAATTTAGTATAGAAAAAAATAATTTTACTATTAGAGAAATACCAAAAGATCCAAATTGCGAATGGTGTGGAGTAAGTTAATATGAAATTTATTGAAATCAATGGTATTACTACACATAATTTAAAGAATATTGATCTCCATATTGAAAAAAATAAAATAACAGCAATTTATGGCAGATCAGGTGCTGGTAAAAGCTCGTTAGCTTTTTCTACTCTTTACAATTTGTGTAAAGATGAATTTGATTCTCTTGAAAATGGGTTCCCAGAACAAGGAGACTACATATTAGAATCATATTCTGGAATAATACCTTCAATATCAATCAATCAAAATAATTTTAATGTTAATCCTAAGTCAACAATTTATAGTTATCTCAGATTTCCCAACTTATTAAGCAATAATGATAAAAATTTAATTCCAGAATATCGTTATTTAAAAATAAATTCTCCCTACAATACATGCAAACAATGTAATGGCCTAGGCTATGAAATAGAAATTGAGCAAAATAAACTTATAGATGAAGAATTAACCCTATCTGAAAAACCATTTTTATGCTGGAAAAACGGATCTCTTTCAAATTATTATAACAATTTATTATTAAAATTTTGTAAAGAAAAAGAAATCCCTATTGATATACCATTTAAATTTTTAACTGAAGATCATAAAAACTTACTTCTATATGGAAAAAGTGATCATAAAATCAAATTCAGTTTTAAACATAATGGAAAGATAAAACAGAAATTAGCTTATTATATTGGTGCTTTTGAATACTCTAATTCTTTAATCAATGAAATAAAGAACTCTTCACTACCAACTAAATATAAAAAGTGTAATAGCTGTAATGGTTCAAAAATAGATTTAAACCTGTACAAGGACATTAAGGTTTTTGGACTTGATTTTTCATTATTTTTAACAATTCCAATTTCCGATATAATTAATTTTATTGAAAACAATCAAATTAAAGTTAATGATAATTTTTTACGTACTATAAAATCCATTAATGATATGGGGCTTGGATATTTAAGTCTTAATAGATCTATACCAAGTTTATCAGGTGGAGAACTGCAAAAAATAAATTTTAGCCGACTCCTTAATTCTGATATTTCAGGTATTCTTATTATTATCGATGAAATATCATCCCAATTAGGGAAATCTGATTTTCCTTTAGTCCTTGATAAAATCAGAAAACTATCAAAGAGTAATACTGTTGTTTTAGTTGAACATGAGCAATATTTTATTGATGCAGCAGATCACAAAATCCATATTGGTAAAAGTGCTGGAAAAAATGGTGGATACATATGTGATGATGAAATCATTAAACCATTTCTTTTCAAAAAAGAAAAAAATACCATTCAGAATTTTTTCCACTTTACTAATTTAAATAAAAATAATATAAAAAATCAGAATGTTAATATTCCCCAAAATTGTCTAACTTGTTTTGTAGGTGTTTCTGGTTCAGGGAAGTCTTCTTTAGCAAAAGCAATCAATGATTTAGGAAACTCTTACTATATTAGTCAAAAAGTTTCTAATTACTCAACAAGATCAATTCTTTGCTCAACAATAAAATTAAATATTCTTATCGCTGAATATTTTTCTAACAAGTCTAATATAGCTGTTGATAAATTTCTGCCTCATAAACTAGGTGGATGCCCTAATTGCCAAGGTACAGGAACAATCAAATATGAAAGAGGATTTGAAAAAGATATATATTTAACATGCCCAGTTTGCGACGGTAAATTATTTAATATTTCAGATCAAGATATTGTGAATACTATGGTTGATGATAAAAATATTATTGACATATATCAAACAGAAATTAAAGAGTTACTTAATTACTTCGATGATAAGAAAATTACTAACATCCTCAATGTAATGGACCGCCTATGCCTTGGTCATCTGAATTTGAGTAGAAAAACTCAGACTCTTTCTGGTGGTGAATTAAGACGTATAAAACTATGTGAATATTTATCCAAACAAAGAAATACCGATAAAATTTTAATTATTGATGAACCTACTGCTGGATTAGATCCTGAGACCTCCTCTAGTATTGCCAGTTTCCTGTATGAAAAATCTTCAAAATTTGGAGCTATAATTATCATTGAACATAAAGAAGAAGTTATTCAATATTGTGATTATAAAGTAATAGTTGGCCCAGGCTCAGGATTATTGGGTGGGAAAGTTCTCAAACAAATAAACTCTTTAGAATCTCTTCCACACTAACCTTTTACTTCCCCATATTTTTTAATGACTAAAGATTACTACTGTAATCTTTAGTTAGGTAAGTGTCCGCTAGCGAATCCATTTAAATACAAGCTAGTACAATTAAAGAATTAACAAATCTTTCTCGATGTCACTTTCCGCACTCATTTCAGATTCGTCATCTACCCACACTTTGTGTTCTACATCTTGAGTTAAGCTACTCATTCCATGTGTAGGTTTTATACCCATTGCATCAAGTTTTTCCTTTAATGACATAATCATATTTTCACGTTCAATGGACCAACTCGATGCAAAGCATCTCCAGAATGTCCATCCTGCGCGTTCTAAAGCACGTTGACGAGTCATGTCATCATGCCATTGTTCTGGCCCATGATAGCTATCACCATCACATTCAACAGCCAAACGCTGATCACCATCTGACTCAACGACTAAATCGATTCGATAGCTTCCAACCTTAACCTGTGGAGTAACTGTGTAACCCATTTCATGAAGTGTCGTAAATACAGATTTTTCAAACTCTGATTCACACAAGTCTAATTTTGCTTCAAATGATGCTTTTTTATCTTCTTGCAAATCATAAAAATGATTGAGTAAATTCAGCCTTAGATCTTTTGGAGATATATGATCACGACTCACGGAATGGACGAGATACATCCGTTCACGAGCACGGCTTGCAGCTACGTTGAATCTCTGTTCATGATCGGATCGACTCAAAGCATGACAATTCTGAGGATCTGCTACCATAGATAAGAAAATAATATCTCTTTCTGCACCCTGAAATGCTGAAGCATCCCCACAAGCAAATTGAACTTGGGTAAGAGTACCTGCACCAAATTCATTCAAAGCTTCTGATTGAATGAACTCAGCCTGCGCCGGTCCCAACAATGAGATCACACCGATTGATCTATTCGTGTATCGTTCATCTTTAAGAAGAAGTTTCATTTCCTCAATAATTGCTTTCGCTTCTATTCGATTAATATGTTTGCTATTTTTAGATTCTCTATACCCCTGCGGTGTATAAATTGCGACTAAAGCTGGACTTAACTGCTCAGATTTCTTCGATAATCGCATTGGCTTAATACGGTTACCATAAAAGTTTTTATTGCTGTAACTAATGATCGCAGGATGACAGCGGAAATGCTCTAGAAGCATCACACTTGACTCATAGATAGAAGAAGCCATGTCGTATAAAGACATATCTGGTGTTAAATATGCAGCATGTGGCTGACCATGTAGATAACGATTTCTCAATACATCAATTTGAGCACTTGCTAGACCGACATTACTCGGAGAAACTTGTTTATTATCCCCCACTACTAATAATTTTTTAGCACGCATTAAAACAGGTAATACGTCAATTGATGATTGTGATGCCTCATCCACAATCACTAAGTCAAAGAGGCCTAATTCAGCAGGCATAGATTCAGATACCTGAAGATGTGACATGACCCAGCAAGGAATAGCTGCTGTTGCCTCTTTAAGGGCTACTTGAGCATCTTTTCTATAACGTGGAGCATTCTTACCTGTCCCTTTTCCATAGTGTTGTACAGCAATTTTATAACGCTGTAATGCAACTAAAATTTTGTCTGAGGCATTTTCCTTTAATGCCAGCCATGTCTTGTTTGCTGCCAATTGAGCGTAATTTTGAGATAGATTCTTCTCGTGAATACGACGGCGCTCATACAAATTTTCAATTTGACTTGTATTACTGATGGCCATTACAAAAATCTCAAGACGTTTCCATTCCCAAGCCTCTAGCAATGTATTACGTAATACAGGATCTTCAATTTCTTCAGCGTACGGAACTTCCAGAATATGTTTACTAAGAATCAAAGCATTTGTTTTACTCAATCTAATACTGGCGGATTTAACTCTTTCAAAATCTTCAGTTAGATCTTTTAAATGTGATAATTTTTTCAATAGATCAGCATACTCTCCAAGTTCACCTTCATGTAATGAATCGGAATCAATCAGAGATACAATTTTCTTTAACTGATTTGGTATTTTATTACCAAACTCTGATAAATAAAGGATTTGATCAGCCAGTTGTTGTTGATAGACTTCTAAATTAAATATTTTTAACTTCTGCCCTAACAATTGAATCAAGTCATCAATATTTTTAGGTAATCCGTAGAAATCAAAAGATTTAGCTCTCTTAAAAACTTTTAAATAATTCGCATTAAATTGATCCAAATATTTATTTTTTAAATCTAGGCATTTTTGGGTTCTACTGATGAGCTGCGTGAACTCTTTTAATATTTCATCGAGATTACGATTATTTAACTCAATTAAAGGAATGTCTAATTGTGCGGCAATACTATTCCACTTGCTCATAAAGATATTAAGAGTCTGCTTTCTATCAAGATATTCTTTAAGTCTTTTCCATTCATCTGATGTATCGGGATATTTTCCAGAAACTTTAATTGACTTAAAAAGGTCTTGTAATTCAGCAGTACCAAAATGATACCAATTAAATGGCTTACCTGTATCAACAGCACGTTGAACAGCTTGATATTCTTTTGAGTTTGGTTGTATCTCAAAATTCAGCTCTATGGGATCAATTAGTAGCGTTTTCCTGTATTCCAATAAAGGCTGAACTTCTTGAATAAGGTTACTATAGATATCAAGTTCCATAGCCTTATCTTCTGCATTTATCTTCTTGAAATAGCTCAATAACCATGGTTCTGCATGATCAAGAACAAAGTTTAGATCTTCTAGATAAATCTTCAACCAATCTCTTAGCTCATTAATTTCTGATTCAGAAATAGTTTCCTTGAAATTATGTAGGTCATTTTGCTTTAAGAATTCCTCAATCTCATCTTTTTCTTTTAAGAACTCACTTAATTTCTTCAGGCTCGCCGAATCTAACAACTTTTCAGGAGCTGGCAGAGGACCATAATTTATGTATGGTAAATCTGTACCGATTTTCTTTCTTGAGTCTCTCAATTGAATCAACTCAATCTGGGAAAAAGGAAACTGGTCTTTTTCCTCGAAAGTTAATTGGTCGGTAAACCATTCGTAAGATGCCCTACTTTCTAATACCGTTTTCACGATATCCATAGGTAATTTTTTATTACCATCTACCTCAATATTCTGATAATGCTTTTCTGCAAAGTTATATATTTCTCGATCAATCAAAGCCATTTCATGATGGTTATGATCTATTTGATGTTTTAGAACTTCGATCGTTTTTCGAACCTCTGCAACATTCATTTGGGTAATTTTTTGCACAATCAAATCGATTGAAGATTCAAGCTGATTTTTACTTTCTTTGCTTGAACCAATGCGACTGACTACTAAAGGCTTTAATTCATCAGGAATCTTTTCATGTACTGTTTTAAGGACATGTGACTGCTGTGCAGTTACCAGTACTTTTTTACCATTCGCCAAATAGTGGCAGATAATATTGGCAATACTATGTGTTTTACCTGTACCTGGTGGACCTTGCACTACTACACCACTGCTGGTTAGCAGATTCTGGACAATAGTAATTTGTTCTTTGTTATAAGGCAGCGGGAAATAAAGCTCCTCAACTTTTGATCCGAATCCCTCAGTACCAGAACGGCCTCTAAAACTATAAGTCTCTTTTTGATTAATATCGCTTTTTAATTCTGTCACTAACGATAAAGGTTGTTCAGGTATAGCCACTGAAGGGTCATTAAGTTTAGTTTTTAATAACTCAATGTCATCGCTTAAAATAGAATTTCTTTTAGGACGACTAAACAATACTGATGTTAATGTCACCGCTAGATTTTTAGATGGTATAGCCCTATTTTCAGCCTCAACAATTGCTCCTTTTGAAAAAATATTCGCGACGAAGGCATTAACTAGATCAGAGTAAGTTTCCCTTTCAAATAGGCGTAATGAGCGACCATTATTTAAGTTTTCTTTTAAGGTTACTTTTACTTGTCCTGAAGTAGGCAGATCATCCTCTAATAAGATGGCATCCATTTCTATATTGGCACGTGTATCTTTGGCACCTACACGTATTAATCCATTTTTTTCTATCTCCATTTCTAACGGGATAGTAATAAGAGGATATGAGTAAGATTTTTGAGTCGTTGGAAGTACCCAGTCAACTAAGCCAAAGCCTGCAACAATTTCTTCACCATCACCTGTTCCACCTAAATTAATCGCTGTATTCCATGAGAATAACTTATCGTAAACAACAATAGATTTTTTAATCTCATCGTTATTTTGTTTCCAATCTTTCCAAATATTTTGATAACTTTCGAATTCTTTGAATAGCTTCTGAAGTATCTCAATTTTAGTAATCAAATCACATGCCACGCTACTGTAGGGCAAGCGGAATTGATGAACTTCTTTGAAAAATACAATCTTATTTAAACTAGAAAAATTAACTGTGGGTTCTTTTTCGGCATCAAAATGAATATAGGAAGAGAGTATTTCAGATGGTTTCGGCATCGATTGAAGCTGTAATCGTTCAATTTGAAACCACCAATCGTCATCATTCAGAATTTTTAAGCCACGAAGTTTTTCTAGATCATGAGAATAAAATCTATTACCACTCATTTCATATTGAATTTTTTGAGTATCCTCAGCTTGATGAGATACATAATCCAACAATTGAATCAGTTTATTTTTAACAATATCATTTAATTCAAGTTCAGAGTTCATCATTGGTCTTTCTAAATTTTTAACTGACGGGATTATAGCCAAAGACCAGCAAAAGGCTTCATCTTGTGAAAATATATCTTGATTTTGATATAAAAAAGCATTCACTTCTTTCTTTTCAATACCAAGAGTTTTGGCAATTTCTCTAGCAGTAAGTTTGGGCTGTTTAACCAAAATAGCTGTTATTAAATCCTTCATGTGATTCATATTTCCTAATCATTTTAAAAGCTTTTCTCTTTAATTGATTTATACAGAATCAACTTAATCCACTCCCAGCCCCTTAAACACAGCATCCACCGGATCTGCATAAAAGTTGGTCTGGAACTTGGTAAATAGTTCCACAGGAATCGTGGGGATATCTGCAGCACTACTCATTGGTAAGGCGACCTTCTTGGCACCAGCATCAAAAGCAACCTGAAGGCATTCAGCAATACTTTCCACCGGTGTCACAGAACCACCCAAGCTCATATCACCCAGTACCACCATCTGACTTTGTATTGGACGTCCTAATAGGCCAGAGGCGAAAGCCACTAAACTTGGCAGAGCAAGATGGCTGAGTGGGCCGGTATTCTGTAATTCCACCACATGTAAGTGGAAATCATGTTCCAGCACCTTACTGCCCCCCGAGATTCGAGATGCATTGGCTTTGAAGTAGTCAAATGCGATCTTGACCTGCTCCTTGGCACTGCTTGAATTCCATAAGCCTGATGTCGCCAATTTTCCTGAACCTTTGGTCACTTGAAGTTCTAAGCGGTATAACCCCGGCATGCCTTTATTACTGAGCCCGATGGTATATAAGAAACCTGGCTTGGCTGGACCTTCGGGAATCAGTCCGCCACCACCCTGCTCTTTGACTGATACAAAATGTTCTTCGAGCGTCTCATTATCAATGTAGCTGAAATGAACATCATAGAATTCCATACCACCAATTTTCTTTAGCTGTTCTTTGACCCGACGGCGCACCTGCAGTGCATATTCCAGGCATTGCCGTACATCTTCTTTGTTAAATTGACCATGTGGGTAGAGCAACTTCATCAATCCAGAAACCGTCTTGCGAACGGCGATCACATCACGCTGATTCAGGTTATTCCCTAGCTTGAAGTACTTCTCAATGGCATCCGCAAAACTACGCTTACGCATTTCCCTGAAGAATTCAGCCAGATAATCAACGATTAGACCATAACGGTTGGTGAAGAACTCCGGACGCATTTTTGGAATTTCCCAACCCGGGATATAGGCATGAAAGCGATCAAAGAATGCTGAATCAATCATGGCTTCAGGGAACGGCGCCAAGAGATGGCTGGTTTTAACCAGAGATTCCACGCTTTGGTTGATATTACCCACAAAAACCATCGAAGCTGAGGCTTCCATCTGTTCACGACCACGGGCAAAAGATCCTGAGGCCATGTAGTCTTTCATGATCTGAACGCCATCTTTGTCCTTAAAGGAAATACCGGCAACTTCATCAAAGGCCACCACATCCCACAACCCCACCAGACCAATACGGCGGCTACTCATGTTATAGAACAGGTTGGCGACAGTCGTTTGTCCACCTGAAACTAGAATACTATTCGGTGAACACTCTTTGTAAATATGGCTTTTCCCGGTACCGCGTGGTCCAAGTTCACAGACGTTATAGTTATTTTCAACGAACGGAACCATACGCGCTAATAGGTGCCATTGCACGTCCTCTTTTAACGAAGCCGGTTCCATGCCGATCGAACGGATTAAACTCTCGCGCCACTGATCAGTGCTTAATGCTGCTCTGCCACTGAAAAGTTCATCCATATTCATATTCGGCATTTGAATCGGCTTGAGTAAACTCACCCCAAATGGAGAATTGGTTTGTCCTTCTTCAAAATAGTAACTGAGCGTAGCAATGACCCAGATACCACCAACAAGTAATTTTTCATACTCTTTGACGATGCCTGCCGAGATTTCGGCATCTTTGATGCCCAGATTACTAAATGATGCTTCGTATTTGTCTTTACGCTCATTCAGCTTTACAGTCACCCGATCAATGACCTTATAACTGCCACGTTCACGAACCAGGGATTTCACCTTCTCAGCTTCATCAGGTCGTACATAGTTCTCTGCCAGCACGGTCTTTACGTTACGTAGTCCCTGCTCAATGATCTCTGGATCATCCGAGGCACAGTACATCCCCAGCAGGTATTCGAGTACATAGACCGGGACATTGGCCCCTTCTTTGATCAGTTTAGTCAGATCCTTACGTACCACCCGCCCAGCAAAGTGTTCATTCAGCAGCTGATCCAGTTCTTTATCGTTAGCAGATTCCATGTAGGCTACGCTCTATCGTTAATTCGTTATCAGAAGAAGTCATCGGTAAATGCCAGATCAATGGTGACCTTATAGCGCTGCATTTCGATATTCAGGTCTTTGTCCTTCAGTACCAGGAAGTAATCTTTCTTACGGTCAAAATCAGTACCGGACAATGACAGCCTGACCTGTTTAACCCGATCGGCAACAGAGTCGGTACTGCTATCAAAGGTCAAGGTTTCTTCACTTGATACTTTGAGATCCCCATCATAAATGGCAATGGATAAAGTCACTGGCATGACCAGCTCACTGACAGCTTCAGTTTGCATCAAATCAAACTTCTGGATGTTATTGACCATCTTCAGCGTGGATTTGGTAGAAATGACCTCAACTTTACGCTTGGTCCGCTGTCCAGCCTTTTCACCACGCAGCTGTTTTACCGTTAGTACAGGCACTACGATTTCCTGAGGCATGATGCCGCCATGCACGAAACGTGAGCCTCCTACAAAATGGAAACGGTTCGCCCCTTTTGGAATCCAGAAATCAGTCGCAGATAGTGTACCTGCCGTAGCTTGGGTTGAGCCTTTCCATGCTTCCTTGCTCTCTGGTAAACCATGCCCAATCACATAGCGTTTTTTGCTTTTCAATGCATTGGTCGGTTTTTCAGTCAAGCTTGAACGATCCGCAGATTCCAGTTTACTTTGCTGGAACAAGAAGCCATGGTCGGCTGTGATCAACAGGGTAGAAATATTGAAATGCATCAAGATTTTGCGGCTAAGTTCAGTCAGCTCTTCAATGGCATGTTCCACCGCCATAAAGGTTTCTGATTCTGTAGAGGCACTGTCTCCCCGAGCATCAATCACGTTGTGATAAACGTAAATCAAATCATGGTCTTTAAGTGCTTCACGGCCTTCATCACGCGACCAACCTTTTACCGTTTCAGCGGTAACCACCAATCCATTATAGGCAGCCAGAATTTTGGATCGTGCTGCAGTCCCTTTGCTGGACTGCCCATCTACTAAAACATCATCACCTGCGGCCTCTTTGTACTCCAAAGTCTGATGCGGCAACAACGAGGCCATGCCAAGTGTGGTGTAACTTGGGACAACGCCCAGCTGTGAAGACAATGTCGCTTCAGAATAACGCTTTTCATTGATACGATCACGCAGCTCTACTGCAGCTTCATAGCGGAAAGCATCACTGATGATCACTACAATACGGCGTTTAGTTGCAGAACCCAGTAAGGGTCTGACGTGGGTATCGTAGAAGTTCTGCTGATTTGGGATATCTGCCACTTTCCAGACATTCAAGCGTTGCTCAGCTTCTACACGCTCGCCCCAGTTGCGTGCCAAGTGGTCAATAAACCAGTAGGCATAGCAATTTTCGATTTCTTCATCGAGTTTTTTCAGGATATCAACATGAGCTCGCTGAGAGGCTGCACTGTAATGACGATAGGCCATATCAAAGCGATACAGCTCCTGTTCATAGGCTTTATACAAGGCTTCGCTGGAGTCAAAATAGAAACCGGAATCAAACTGTAGTCGTAAACTGAACAGCTCAATCGCTGCCTGCAACGCTGTATAGACGGTACGGTATTTACGGCGAGTTGCATCGTCCTTATGTTTGGAAGCCCAATAGCCATCCAGACGGGTAGAAATAATCGTTCTGAAATGTTCCAGTTCAGCTTTGGTTGCTGCAGGGATCTGGCTGGCCAGATCAACAATGATCTTTTGTTCAATCACTTCAAAGGTCATGACATCGAGCAGCTGCTCCAGATCAAAAGTCCCGACCTTCTCCTGGATCCGCAGTGCATTGGCCACGGTCTGGGAGAGTGTATCGAAGGTTGGGTAGTATTTGGAGCTGTCTCTCCAGCGCGACAAAAAGGCTCTGGCTGTTGCACGGGAGCTGACTGATGACATCACCAGTTCCTGAGCCCATAGCGGTATATCGCCCAAGCTTTCACAGAAACCTGTGGTCATCAAACGGATAAAGAACGTACCGAGCTTGAATGGTGCTTCCCCATTCAATTCTTCAACCGATGCCGGATAACCAATTTCCGCCTGTAATGCTGTGACTAAAGCTGGCACCAGTTGGAACTTTTCCAGTTCAGCAAAAGAATCAGGATTTACTTCCAGATCCAGATTCTGCTGTACCATTTCATCTGCCAGTGCCAGAACAATGTGCATTAGCTCGGCACTATCAGCCTTGACCACAGCCGCAATCATAGCCATATCCAGATCCTGTGCATCCGCATCAGGCTGGATATAGCGTCTTAACGCGCTCAGACGGGCTTTGGCTTTGAGGAATTCTTCACGTTTGGCCAGATGTTCTCTTAAACTTTGTTGCTGTAGCCCAAGCTCATTGAAGATAATCGAGAAACGATCGGCATAGAAGCTGCGTGAATAGAGCTTGATGTCCAGTAACCAGTCTTTTTCAATTTCAGGCTCAGGGCTTGGGAAATACAGCAAGTATTTGCCCTGCTGATCTTGTAGTTCCAGTTTGAGCTTGATCGCCAGACTCGACTCTTCTGCCATATTCAGAATCTGGACATCCCCCAGATTTAAAGCTTTTACTTCTTCGCTAAAGGACTGTTCCGCATCGTACCAAAAGACGATTCGGTGTTGTTCAGTATAAAAGGCTTGTTCCAGACCTTGTTGTAGTTGACCTAGATTCATGCACTTTCTTCCAATACATTAAAAGTAAGAAAGTCAACATGCAACAACTTAAGTTTGATGCTGTCATCACCTAATTGAATATTCCAACGTTTTTCTAAAAAATTCAGTAGATTTAGACCGCGTTGCTTAATCTGATCTGGATCCCACACCACTGGAGGCTGACTAATTTCAATTTCACTATAGGAACCATTAAAATAGCCACATCCGTTTCCATCATTGACCTTTAAGTCAAATGCATGATTGAGCAATTTACTATTTTTTGCACGAGACAATGGCACCAAATTACCTAGAGAATGAGTAAGTAGATGTTGTTGTTCTTTATTCAACATACCGAAATGTGAAATCCAATACGGATCTGTTGGAGTCTGTGGGAAGACATGCTCAATCGTTACAAAGTCTTTATGGTGGCTGTCATTCCATTCATCCCAAGACAATTTATCCGTTGATTGTTTGGCATTACGTTTTAAATGCTGCTCATATTCATATTGAAAATAGCGTAGACCATCCCAGTCATAGAAACCTTCTCGACTGCCAAGTTTATATTTATCTTCTATAGCTGTAATAAAGCGCTTAGCATCAAAGTAATCATTAAATGATTGATTAATTTTATCAATTGCTTCTGAAATTTCAATTTCACCAAAAAGCAATTTTCTCGATAAATTAAAGAACTCAGTTTCACGAGTAGATGGACGGCGTTGGCTAATATTAAAAATCGTGAAATTAAATTTCTCAATTCTTTCTAACATTAAAGCGATTTGCTCTGGATCTTTCCCGGCGACATATGCAGCCAAAATCAAAGGTTTAAAGCGTCTAAAGCTTAATCGATTCAATCGCTCTAAACTAATTTTCTGACGTTCTGTTAAATCATTCGTTTCTTTAAAATACGGGTTATGCATATAGAACCAGTATTTAATAGATTTTTGCAGGCTTGCGACATAATCTGATATTTCTTGTATTTTCAATGCTTCATTTACATTTTCAGCATGTAATACACTTTTAGCAGTAAATTTGTCTTCCAATAAATATTTGATGTAGTCATCACCTTTTTTCTTAGAAAACTTAAAGTACATAATCCAATGATTCCGCAAGAATGCATCATCATCCAACGTATTATTTAAGCTCTTTCCAAGATATTCATAAATCGTCTTCCATGCATTGTTAATATCTGCGCGTAGCGTTTCTTTACCATGATTATCTTGGAATAATGTTGATAGATAAATAAGCCTATTTTTTAATAACTCTAAGTGACTAAGACGCTTACCGCGATTATTCATAGTTTCAAACGTTACGAAGACATCAATCTCATCACTAATTTCATAGAGATTAAACTTAAATTTTTGTGTCAGCTTCTTATAAATCACTGCAATTTGATCTATATCAGTTTCTTGCAAACGCTCAGCGAAAAACTCTTTGGCAGCTATTAGATTTCGAGTGTACAGTGTTTCTTTAGACTCATATTTTGATGATGACTCATTGAATATTTGTGTTTTAAGAAACTCATTACTTGGATTATCTTTTTCATAACCAAAAATAAAGCTTTTTGCGATACTTTGTTCAGCTTGCAACACAATAAATTTTTCTTTAATTTTTTGTGCAGACTGAGAAGCAATAATTTGGCCTTCTTCCAGACTTTCAATAATTGCTTGAATCAAGATCATTGACGTCGTCAAACGCTGTTGACCATCGACGATATAGAAAGGTTTATAGCCTAGATCCTCAATAATCCATTGATCATCTTCCCATTTTGACCAAATTTTTTCAGGCACAGATTCAAGTGTGATCACTCCCGTATAATGCACACGGTCTAACTGTAACTGTAATAAATCTTCCCAGAAATCTTTTAATTGATTTTCCGTCCAAGCATACCCTCGCTGATAATCAGGTATCCGCAATAATCGTTCTTTAAAAATGCTGGTTAAATTCTGTAAATCCATCATCAAGGCCCCAAAATAAATATTTAAAAATTAAACATCACATGAATGTATAACGTGCCTTACGCCCTTCTTTACGCAGGAAACCATCAGTTTCAAGCTCTTTCAACCATTTTTTAATCTGAGTTTCTTGCAATTCAGGGAATTGATTTTTTATATCATCTAAAATAAAGAAAGAAGTTTTATCTTTTGATAATGAAATTAATGTGTTCACAAATAATTCAAAAATCGCACCATATTTCTGCAGAATCTGAACTAATCGCATTTCCTCTGTATGCTTATCAGCTTGTTTATCCGACTCAGTGATTAACTCAATTTGTAGTGGATTCACATCTAATTCAGTTGAGGTTTCTAAAGTATCTGCTACAGAATTTTCGTTTGCTTCATCATTAGTTTTTAAGTCAAAGTGGACTTCTGACTGTTGATTTGGAGCTATAGCTGACTGCTCAAACATATCTAAATTATTAGCTAACAAATCCGGTTGTTGTAAAGGATTTGATGCTAGTTTGGTTTGTAAAATTACACGAGCTGCTTCAGCTTCCGCTTCAGTAAATATTTTATTTTCTACTATTTTTACTTCACTATTTTGAGCATGTTTGGATAAAAGCTGGCTATATGGAGCTTGGTGATGTCCAAGAGCAATTCCTCCAATCTGGATTAATGCCTGGTTGCCTTCCTCTGCAATATCTCTCACCAATAAAGGAACCCATTTTTTATTAAGGTTTTCTTTAGCTCCAGTCCAAGTTCCGCCTTTATCTTTATCGCTTTTCACTACGATGACAGCTTCTGACATCGTATAAATAAATTTATTGCGAGCCATTGCACTGCCTACACTAAAACCAGCTTCCGGGAAGAATGGGCTAATCAAGACTAGAGTTCCTTGACGTAAATAATTTAAAAAAATACGTCGAGTTTCATTGGTATAGATACCATCAGCTAGAATTCCTATACTTTGCCCACCATGTTCTAAAGCAGCTCGCATAGCAGCCTGATCAACGCCTTTAGCCCCCCCAGAAATGATGGTATAGCCTTCCTCAACAGCCTGTTTCGCTTTGTCAGCTGCGAAAACCTCATCATTTTCAGAAATAGAGCGTGAGCCCACAAACCCAAGGCCTGTTTGGTTTAACAGTTGTTGATTACCTAAGCCAAATAAAACAGGAGGACGCTGCTCACCTAAATGCTTTTTGATCGCTTTAGGATAAAACTCACTTACACGAGAAATCACCCAAATACCTTGTTTAGTCCATTTTTCTAGGGCAAATGACATACTGACACCACGACCAAGTAGCTGTTTGATACGCTCTGCGGTTATTTTCCCTTTGGGGTCATCCCATTCTGTCAATATTTCATCTGTCTGCGATAATAAATGTGCTGGGCTCCATTTATTTTGGTATAACCATTGTGCAAGCTTCGAGTACTCTAAACCACTCAAAGGTTTAAAGTTTTTTACTTCATTTTTATTAAAGTAGCAGCACAACAACATGGTGGCTTGCATGATTTCGTCATATTGCATATTTATTCACCTTGGTCTTGCTGCGCTGTACTCGTTAGAGCAATAGGATAAACGGCTTGAACACCTGCTCGTCGCAATAGAGCGGCTGTTACCGTAAATGTCCACCCAGAATCTACAGCATCATCTAAGAGTAATACGGGGGTTGCAAAACCCTGTGTCGTATCAATCTCAAATGCACCATCTAAATTTTGACTTTGTTTAAAGCTATTTTGCATCGTTTTTTGAGGGGGGCGAACTGATGTCATTACAATAGCATCTTTGCATGGAATCCCTAATTGGGCCGCCAATCGGTATGCAAAATCTTTAACCAATTGAGGATGACGAAGCGATGGGACATAGCTCAACCATTGAGGTTTTTGATCAAATTGCATTGAGTTGATCATTTTGACCATCGGTGCCAAAAGTTCATCACCAAATCGCCCCTGCTTTTTACCTTCAGCGACTACATCTCCCCAAACACCGTCCTTCCAACGAGAGAGTGCTAAGCCATCAGATGCCTGTAAACTCTGATCTCTGAAAGCAAACTGAAATTGAGGAAATGCTTCTCTTGCCACAGAAGAAGACCGTGCAAACTGTTTTCTGGCTTTGATTTTTACATAACGCATTTTTACAAATTCAGCGGCAGCTAATACAAGTTCATGCTTAACATTAGAAGATATTTGCTGCTTAGGCACACAATTCATGCAGTTGTTACAGTTATCGGCTAATGGATCATCTAAAGCTAAAGTGAGTTCTTTCATCAAACAAGATTTAGATTGATGATAATCTGTTAACTGTTTCCATTCTTGCTCTTTGACTTGCGATACACGTGCAATACGATCATAAGGAAGGCTGTAATCTTGCTCGTTTCGACAATATTTATTTTGAGCATCTTTATAAATTGGTGATGGTGATTCAACACTTAAAAATTTTAAAACCGCTTGAATTCGACTAAATTTCAAATTCGTCTTCGGTTCAATATCATATAACTTCAATCCACCACATTTTTCAATCGCATCTAAGATTTGTTCAATCTCTTCTTCTTTTGGAAAAGCATTTTGAATAAAGTAAGACTGAATCTCTTGCGTTTCAGCTCCATTCATCAGTATCCCATAAGCGTGATCTATGCCACGCCCAGCACGCCCAACCTGTTGATAATATTCAACGATACTACCCGGAAGCTGAAAATGAATCACAAAACCTAGATCGGGTTTATCAAATCCCATACCTAATGCAGAAGTCGCCACCAGCACTTTTATGCTATTTGACAATAAAGCTTGTTCTAACCGAATTCGTTCTTGATCATCAGCACCACCATAGTAGCATGCTGCTTTTATACCATGATGATTGAGCCACTCAGCCAAAAGCTCACTATCTCGTACTGTTTTGACATAAACGATGCCTGTTCCTTCAAGCTGAGGAATTTTTTCAGCTAACCAAGCCATACGTTCAACTCGGCTACTTATTGGAATATTCTGTAAATATAGAGAGTTGCGCTTTAAATCACCACGAATAGTTTGTAGATACCGCCCTAACTGCTGATTGATATCGGTAATCACCCGGTGATTGGCTGTTGCTGTTGTGGCAAGTATCGGCATATTGGCAGGCATATGCTGTAATACACGAACAATACGGCGATAATCTGGCCTAAAATCATGTCCCCAATCTGAAATACAGTGTGCCTCATCCACCACAAATAACCCAATATTGGAAATGATATGACTGAGTACATCTTCAATCATTTCATCATTGGCTAATTGCTCTGGAGAAATAATCACTGCATCGACATTTTGATTAATAATCTGCTGTTTTGCAGCATGATTTTGATCTTGAGATTGTGATGAATTAATCGAAACGACTTTAAGACCAAGCTGTCCTGCACGTTCAATCTGGTTACGCATCAAAGCAATTAGAGGTGAAATAATAATGGTCGGTCCTTTACCTTGCATACGCAGTAATTTCGTTGCAATAAAGTAAACCGCACTTTTCCCCCATCCTGTCTTTTGTACGACCAATAATTTCGCTTGATATTCCACCAGTTGTGAAATGGCCTGAAACTGTCCATCGTGGAATGCAGCTGCAGGATTACCCGTCATTTCCCGTAATAATACTAATGCTTGATCTTTCATGTCTAACCGTTGTTATAAAGTCTATGTTTCTAAATTTATTAAAATAGAAGTGGGTTATTCCCCACTACCCCCAGTAATCGCTTTAACTTCAGCCAACAAGTCCCCAAACTTGCCGTAGTTCACTTTCACCCCATCATCTAGATCCAGTGATATACGCTGATCGGCATAATGACGCAGTTTTTCCTCAAAACTACTGAGTTCAGCTTGTTGCTTATGCAAATCTTGCAGTTTTTTCTCGATACGTTTGATTTCAGCCGCCGAGTCACTGTTTTCTTTGGCAGTTTCTAGAGAGTTAGCATAGGCTGCCATTTTGGAAATCAGTGGCATCACGTATTCAGTACGCATACGAGCCAAAGTACTTTCGTTATAGCGGTGCAAGTACACCAACGCCTGGAAAGCGCCTTGCTTACCACTGCTAAATAACCAGTAGATCGGGCGCTTTTTATAGGTCTGCATGTGATCTTTATAGAACTTGCTGGCTAAGTAACGGCGGATCGTATCTTCAGCGGTTTCGTTGGCTTTTTTATCCAAGCTTTCAGCCAGCCACTGCATATTGGCATCCAGTGTCTCTTTCCCCCAAACCGCAGTTAAGAACTCTTGGATACGATGTGTAGCATCATCTTCAAACCAGTGCATTTCGGTGAGTGGAATAATGCCGTCAGCATCCGCTGGGAATGTTTGATAACGACTGGCATCAAAGTCTTGATTGCCTGCATGGGCATAGATCAGACCTGATTCATCCAGGCTATAACGTCCCATCATGCAACCAATTGCATAAGACACTAAACGCTGGCTGTCTTTTTCACGGTCGGCACGAGTCAGAGTGATTTGCTCATCGGGTACATCTGGCGTCAGTTCATCCTGTAAACCATAAGCGTCAATAAATAGTTTATTGTTTTCTTCTTCTAGACGTTTCATTTCAGCCACGGCGTCAGCATTTTGCTGTTTCCATGTATTAAAGGCTTGTTCTAAATTTGGCTGCTGGGTACAAATAATTGGGTTTTGTGTAAAGTCCCATGAGGTTTCGTATGAATCCCAATCATACTTAGGTATTTGAAATAATTCTTTTATTATATCTTCATTAAAATTTTCTGGGATTTTATATGGAATTTTCTTAATAATTTCTGGTGTTACGTTAAGGGTTGGGTTAAGGAATGAAATAATATTTGAAGAGACTTTTGAATTTAAGAACGCTAAAGCAAAATTATAATTTATGCCCTTTCTCTTTATAAATAAACCTAAACCAGCTGAGTCAAATGTAAAACCTGCTGGATAAAGTCTAAAACTTGAAATAGATGATGTGATTTTTGACCATCCAATATGTTCTTGAAAATAAAATTCTTTACCATCATGTCTAAATCCTAAATTATTAGACATCAAAGCAATGCTGGAGTCAGAATATTTCAGAATAGACTCCCAATTTCCCGCCCATTTTCTGAATTCCCCACCTTTATTATGAAGAGTATATTTAAAGTTAACTTTATCATTTTTTAAAATTAATGAATTATCTACTTCATACCATTGCAAAATAAACTTCGCATTGTCACCCGATGAAATACCTGCTTTAATAAAAAAAACGTCATCAAATTTTTCTTCACTTTCAAAAAGTGAACTTATTTTTGGGCTTATCCAATAAGCTATAGGACTCCCTGGAATTTTCTTAAAATCATCTGGTTTTGCATTAAAAAACCAACCACAATCAGGATTTCTAATCGCTTCTAATGTTTTAGGTGCTTGATTTTCAGAGCCCCTGAAATCAGATAAGCGGATATACGAACCGACAAAATCACTTATATGTGATTTGGCCAATGTAAATGTACAAATGGGTACAGTTGCCCCATCAAAACCTGAATATTCAAGCTGAATTAATGATGAAATCGTCGCATTATCAATAAAATGAGTTCTTAGATTTTCATACGAAGAAATAAACATCCATACAAAAGGTGACATAAAGCCAAGCTGTCCACTTTCTTTTGTCAGCTGCAAATCTCGGATCATAAACGCTGAGAAAAGATCTTTTTCAAAACCTTGATAGTTCTTTTTTAAATAGGTTTTAAGATGTGGATTTAAGTACTTGTTGCCCATATACGGCGGATTCGCAATCACAGCATCATATTGTTTAGCCAGTAAATTCGCTTGCTGCACTAAAGGTAATAACTCCTGTGCTGACTGCTGTGCAAAAATATCCCCTGATTCTAAAGCTGTATTCAGCTTGGTTTCTAAATCAGAAAGCTTTTTAGCGAATGCTTGAGGGATTTGAATTAAAGAACCAAAAGTTGAAGCATGTTCAAATAGGTCCAGCAGTTCTTTTAAATCTGCCTGTGCAATACCAGTACTTGCCAAATCCTGACTGAATGCATCCAAACGCTCAGGCTGACTATCCTGTAACGCAATAATATTCAGCTTCGGTGGATTGCTAAATAAACGGCGGTCATCCTCACGCGCTTTCATCAATAGCGCAAAACTGGCGAGCTGTGCGGCACGGGTATCAATATCAATGCCGTACAGGTTATTTTCCAGAATCAAACGTGGAATATCACGGCTGCGGTAACCACGTTCTAAATAAATCGCTTTTAAGCAATCATAGGCTTCCACCAGAATATGCCCCGAACCACAGGCAGGATCGAGTACCGTAATGCTTTCAGGGTTTAAAGTATCGCCATCTTCACTGATCCGTACATCAATCAGCTGTTTTAACTGTGCATTGACTTCATCGGTCTGTTCCGCTGGCTGAATATAATATTCCCATTCACTGGCTAGCGTGCTGTCAGGCTGTGCCATCATCCATAGACGACCAACACTATTCTGCACCAAATACTTCACAATCCAGTTTGGGGTGAAGAGTTGTGTCGCTGCAGGAATATCTTCACTCTTGACGACTTTACCAATCACCTGGTCTTTCTTTTCAGAAATATAGAACTGATACAGCCAGCCAATAATCTGCACATCCGACCAGTCTTCTTCCGGAATGCTGCTGACCAAATCACGGATCAAGGAATCGGTTTTGGTCAGGTTATCCGGTAATAGTAGTTCTGACTCATCAGAGACCTGTTCAAACAGCAACGGCATGACCTGATTCAACGCATGACATTGAGCCAGTAACAGCTCACGGTACAGTTCTTCGTCTTTATTGCCATCCAGCTTGAGTTCAGCCACACGGCTGGTATTTAAACCTGGTAACTCAATATCCAGACATTCTTCCAGAATCTGTGGCAAGCCTGCACTGCCATCGGCACTGCTCAGTACACGGCGACCATGATCGAGTAAGCCTTTGCATTCCATGTAACGAATCGCACAGAGACGGTTAAACCAGCTATAAGCAATATAATCAATCGTCTGCTCAAAACTGCTGGCTTGAATGCGTTTGATCAGCTTGTCACGTGGTTTCATGACGGATAGCGGAAAAACCTGATCGCCAATCAGCAGCAAGTCGCCTTTCTGTTCAGCCGGTAAAATGCTGTCTGCGGTGATGCCATACTTGGCGGCCTGCTTGCGCATCGCTGCGATAAAATCGTTACGTGCTTGCGGTGCGTATTTTTTAATATTACTGGTATTCATGTTAAAACCTTTAATTAATGACTGATGCCGATATCCCTAACCCAAGTTAGCGAATACGCACACGCTTTTTATCACCCACAATTTTTTTCAATTCAGCTTTGAGTGCGTCTACAAACTGATCTACTGACTCTTCTGTTTCCAGATAGACACTACTTGAGCTTTTGCTGTAAATGCTGGCGACATCGACTTCGACAACAGGTTTCGGTGGCACTACGGCTGTCACAGGCTGTACCGGACTCGCAGCAGGTGCTGATGTAGCTGGGCTGGAGGTGGTTGCAGTGTTGGTTACACTCTCTGCTTTGCTCTGAGCCAGTTGTGCCGCTTTGGCCTGACGCTGGATTTCCGCCTGAACTTCGCTCTCCAGCTCATACAAGGCTTCATCAAAACGCTCGACGCTGGTTTGGGTTTGCAGCATATAGATGGTGGACAGGCTAGTTTCCACTTCAATATCCGCTTTGAACAATTGCAGTGGGCGTAATAGCTTGTTACTCAGCTCAGCGCTAGCGATGCCACTGTTTTTGATCTCAGCTTCTAACTGCTTGATCTTGTCATCAATGTGTTCTATTGCCTGATTGCGCTTCTCAGTCAGCAATTGCTCATTGACGCTTTCCACTGTGCGAACCAAATCAGCCACTTTATTTAACAGGCCATAGGGCGATTCAAGGGTGGCAATACGGTGTAATTCGGAGAGGGCTTTTTTTGCCACCTCATCACTACCCAGTGCCTGTTTGTTCTTCTCAAAATGACGTAAGGCCTGTTGCAGTTGTTGCCAGCTCGGCATCTGGTTACTAAAGAATTCATGAATATCACGGTAGTCTTCTTCCAGATCCAGATAGTCGTCCTTGTTCTCAACCACGGCCTTAAAGAAATCGAAGCTGTCGCTATTGGCCAGCAGACGTTCCAAAGTCAGAATCGACTTTTCAATCACTTTCTTACCCGGGAACTGCCCGACATCAGTTTTACTCTTATACGACTTAAAGTTGGCTAACCAGTTTTTAAAATGTTGGGTATAGAATTCAAACAGCTCTTTTTCTGTCGCTGGTCCCATGGCCGAGAATAGGTCTTGGGTCAGTTGGCGTGCCTGTTTCAATACCTGATCATCAGTCTGGCGCTTTTTAATGATCGATACATCACGGCGACGGCGGCTGTTCTGTAAAGGCTCAAAGGCATCTTTTAACTGTAAGCTGCCACCATTTAACTGCAGTGAAATCCGCCCCATTGCCGCCAGCTGACCTACCAGCAATAAAATCTCGGCATCTGGCCAGCCATAAGGGCGTTTGACAAAACGATCTATCACATCTGAGACCAGAATACGTTCGCTACCGGTGGCCCGTAGTGCAATGTACTGCTCCACTTCCTGTAGGGCTTTCGGATTCGTCTGACCGCCATCCAGAGACAATCCGAGCTGCGCCATATCATCCACAGTCAAGACGGCGTTCAGTTCACGCCAGGCATCCTGCTGATAGACTTGCAGATAGCTCAGTTTGGTATAGGTGTTTTCCAGCAAATAACGACAAGTCTCATCCAGCTTGGTGGTTGGACTTGAAGATGAAAGTTGTAGATGTTGACCCAAGGCATAACTTTCCGCGTCCAGCAACATTTCTTCGACCCGGGCACGCAGGCGTTTTTTACGCTCCTGATTCTCACGGCCACGGTCTGCCAGAATACGGGTGATATCGGACTGAGTGCCATCATCATTTAAACGGATGAATTTATTGGTTTTCAGCCAGGTGCGCAGTTCATTAAAGAACTGTTTATCGTCTGCCAGTTTAAACAGCACTTGTCCTTCAGCCTGAGTACTTTTACCAATACAGTAAGCTTCAGTGTAGAGGTTGTATTCCGTATCCAGTGGAGAAATGATTTCAACTTTCAAATCGCTCTCATACTTGCCATCCAGGCTATGGCTATCTAGGAAACGACCAATCTGATAGTCCATCTTGTTGGCTTGATGGCGGTATTTGTTCTGATCGCGCAGTAAATCTTTAAAGATCAGATTGGCTAACTCTTTATTTTCTTCTGAAGCTGCTAAGTCAGTGGCTTTAATTTTGCGGGTAATGTCCCGCTCTTCATTGGTCAGGAACAGGAACTCATCACCATTCCTCGTAATCAGGCTCTCTTTTTCCAGACGCTGCAGGCTCTCTTCAATCCGCTTGCGTAATGCCAGCTTATCTTCATCAATTTTCTCAATCGACAAAGTCACCAGGTTATCTAGCGTACCTTTGATGATATCGACATAGCGGATCATGAACAGGGTACGCAACATCTGCACATCAAAACCATCCAGGGTCTTATTCTGCCCTGCCTGGTCGATGGTACGTTTAACCGCTGTATCTAGGAAGCCTTCGACTGAAGTATAGAAGCGGTGGAAAGGAACCAGGGCACCGACTTCATCTGTGGCAATCGCATTGGCGGCCATCTGGAACGCATCCAGCATGGACCGTTCACCATAGGCCAAGTGTGCACCGGTCGCACCGACTTTACGGATTTCTTCAAATACTTTTTGCACCAGCTGGAAATGGTACGGCGCAAAAGGATAGTTATGAATAAAACTTTCTGGCCCCTCATAGTTCTTGAGGGTTGGACCTGAACGGTCAAAGGTAATCTGATTTTTTAAGATATCGCCCTTTTGCTCAAACACCGATCTGAGCAATGCTTCTGCTTCTGGGGTTTTGCGTAATAAACGTTTCTGGATGACTTCATCGGTATTGGAACTGGACAGTGATAAACGGGTTTTAAAACGTCCAGCAATCTTAGAAAAGTCATTGGCTTTGGAAGAAGACAGCTCGCCTAAAACGGCGTCGATGTCCGCTTGTGAGGTGACAATAATCCAGGCCCGGCCTTTACAAATGGTGCCCAGATTTTCAGTAATGGTCTGCAAGGTCAGCATCAAGCGGGTATCACTACCAATAAACTGTCCCACTTCATCGACCAGGAACAGCATCCGTTGCTGTGGTCCTTTACTGTCCAGGTATTCTTTCACCCACTGACAGAAGTTTTCGACCGAAACGCTAAAGGTCTGCTCAGAATCTTCAAACCATTTATGGGCAGCTTCTGCTGATAAATTAAGTGCCTGAGAAATTGCTGTTTCGACATCATCCTGATAAAACTGAAAGCCATCACGTTCTTCTAGCCAAGACATGCCGCTAGATTCTTCAAAAGCCTGTTTAAAGCGCTCATACACCCCTTTCTGGCTCAGGTGACGTTCCATATGTGCAATATGTGGGTGATCGGCACTAAAATCCTGATACTCGTTAAACACGCGTAAAAACACATTCAGAATCGGATTACCATCATCATTGGAACTGGCTTTACTGTCGATGTTAAATAGGATGACATCGGCATGATGACTAACCGCTTTACCAATATCCGCACGGATAAACGCATCACGGATTTTGCTTTCATCAAAGAATTCTGCAGCACTGCGTTCGTTACCTTCCGCGTCACGTGCCACTTTATTGGCCAGAATATATGACAAGGTTTTCAGGAAGTGTGATTTACCTGAACCAAAGAAGCCTGAAATCCACACACCGACTCGGTTGGCAATCGAAGGATCGCTTAGATCTGTGCCATAAGACTGGAAAAAGTCACGAAAATGCTTTTCCAGCTCATTGGTGACCACGTATTCATCGAGTTCCTGATATACCGTGGTATTGTCATTCTGGTCTGCCTTGACCACCCCGTTTATCGCACGATCTAATGGCTTGTAAAAAAGTTCTTTAATGTTCATCTCAATCCATTCCCCCGAATTCTTATTTCTATTTGCCGTGTTTAAGGCACTAATCTGAATGCTCTGTAGTAATTGTTGCTTGGAATTTTTCCAAATAAACTCATCGCTTGACCGTCGTAATAACCTGGGTAAAACAGCACCACTGGCTTATGCCCCAGTAACGAATGCAAACTGTTTAATAAGTGATGGGCACGTAACAGTGGCCAAACCGACCCTACCCCAGTCATCAACACAATATCTTGCGCATTGGTGGCATATTTACTCACCAGATAGGGCGCGAACTTATCCATATGCAGTGGGCCTTTCAGCGCTTTGAGCAGCGCATCATCGCCTTTGGCTTTTTGCATTTGAATGGCTTTATCGATGAAGTTACGCTCAGCCAGATAATCCACCACGGCTTGCAGCAGGTTGATATTCACCACCTTCAGCTGACTGTGTTTTTTCTCCAGCATCCCGTCTAGAAAATGCAGATATTCGCGCACTTTCAACTCATCTTCAGGTGCATAATCAAAAATCCAGAAGCCAATTTCATTACCAAGTCCTTGCCCGGTGAGAAACTCGGTTGAAAGTATTCGCTCTGGAATCTGATTTAGACGCTCATGTATTTTTTGACTCATTGCTGCCCCTCTACAACTACCGCGTCCATAGCGACACTTCCATAGATCTTTTAATGCGTTGTTTATAATGTTCTTCCAACAGGCTACGCAGCTCTGCTCTGACGATCACACGCTGCAACTCAAGCTTACGGGTACTTTTTAAGTAACCGGCTTCTGCCAGCATGCGAAACACCACCTGCCCCATTTTTTTCTTGCTGGACTCTTTCCAATCACAGATATCCGGATCACGGTGTGAGCGTTCATCCAAAAAATCTGACCAGATATAACTGTCCAAGT
Organism: Acinetobacter sp. NBRC 110496; assembly: GCF_000876115.1. NCBI lineage: Bacteria > Pseudomonadati > Pseudomonadota > Gammaproteobacteria > Moraxellales > Moraxellaceae > Acinetobacter > Acinetobacter sp. NBRC 110496. The sequence goes on along the minus strand of NZ_BBTF01000029.1, from coordinate 6,550 downwards.
GTTGCGCCTGAGAGATATAGGCATCCCTCATCACCGTTTCCATAAACTCAAGCAGCAACAGGTTGCGTTCCAGTGCGCCACAAAAAGCCACCTGGGTCGCCAGCTCATCGTCCCCATCCCGCAAAGCTTTCCAGAAATCAGGCTCTAAGCGCTCAAGACGCTTACGAATGGCAGTGGCGTTACGTTGGGCTGAAGCAGGCGTTCTTTTTTGCAGAATATTGTCAATCTGAATTGCCTGATGCCATTGTTCTGGAATCGCTTCTCGTAATAACAGATCCGCGATCAGCCGGCTTTCACGCACCATCAGGGAGCCACCAATCAGGTCACTGTCATAATGAAATTGTTCTAACATGGCCAATCTCCTATGAGGCCTGATCAAACAGGTAAGACGACAGCTTTTCGATATCTGAGCGTTGTAGTACCAAGGGATATTTCAAGGCATCTTCCGCCTCAGCCAGCGTGATCGCGGCCTGATATCGCTGCAAGGTATAGTGAGCCAGGGCTTTTTTCACCGGAATCTGTAATCTGCCATCAGGCATGCCGAAGTCTTTTTCGACCAGCGCTTTTTGAGCTTCATTCAATTTTGGATTAGGGATCAGCGTCAGTACAATTTCTTCATGCCATTGCTGATCCTGAGCAGGGTCTACTGACTCAATCGCCACCACAACAGGTGTGCGATCAATTCTGGAGAGTAAAAAGTCCTTAAACTGCTTGCTCTGATGGCAATAGGCACGGACATGCCAGCGAAAACCGGTATACACCAGGGTATGTGGGGAAATCATGCGTTCATGCCACTGCGGATTCTGCATGGAGGCATAAATCATTTTTAAAGTACTTTGGTTGCGGCAGGCACGCAAAACTTCCCGAATCACTTCAGGACGCACACTGCGATCGGGTAACTGGACCGCTGAGAGATTCGGTTCTGGCATCGCAATCAGGGCATGCGATTCACTAACCAAACCTGACAACATATTGAGATATTCATTGATATGCGCTGTAGTCAGTACAGGCTGGAAACTGGCTTTAGGCACATAACCCTTGACTGAGGGGTCATGAATCAAGGCATCGGGGTTATACAGCGTATTGTAACGCTTGATATCCGCAGAAGCCTGCTGTCGACTGAGCCCAAACCAGCTCATCAAACGATTGGTAACCAAACGACCTTCCCAGTATGCAAGGAGCTCGATCGCCCGCATTCGTAGCAGGACTTCATGCTTATCTGTCGTCATATACCAATCAGTCAATAAATAGCAGCTTTAAGATTACCCTACAGCAAATATACAGTAAACATTTTTGACGGTATTTAAAGGTAGTATTGCAATCATCAGATAAAAAATATACTAGTATCCTGATGATAGCCGTCAAAGTACGATCTCTAGCAGATCATGGATCCTGGTATAGCGCGTGAATTGAGCTAAGTTTTAGAATGAGAGAAATATGGGTTTTAGATTTCGTAAAAGTATTAAATTATTCCCGGGTTTTAAAATTAATCTGACCCATAAAGGCATCAGCAGTGCCAGCATTGGCAAACCTGGTGCTTCTCTAAATATTGGGAAAAAAGGTACGCGAACCAGTGTCGGCATTCCAGGTACGGGACTATCTTACTCTAAACACCAACCTTACTCTAAAAAGACCCGTGTTCCACAACCGACATCGCTAGAACACACGGAATATAATCCTCAGAATTTAGAACAACCGAAGACAAAGATCTGGCCTTGGATTATTTTTGGAATATTGTGTTTTATGGTGGGTGCCGTCATTTTTTAGCAAGAACAGCACTGTATTTTGATCAAAAAAAATGCCCAGATGGATGAATGGGCAAACTAAGGAATTAATATCCTTCAGAAACTCCAGCGCAATTCTCGCTACTTTCAGTAAGCGACTCTGGCTCAATCATGATAGTCTGACTCAATCGAATCGAGGTAAATCGATCCATCACAATTGGAGCAGAAATTATGCTTGAATACATTCTTGAATGATGCTGAAAAGTCTTTGAGTTTTAATTAATAAATAAGAGTATCCATGTCTACCCTCAACTTTACTTATTTTCAGATAGCAACCAATCGAGAGCACTCATTTTTACAATACCATTATAATTCGCTTCAGTCCCTATCGTGTCTAAGGTAAGCAAATACTTGGGATACGAATCAGAAATTTTCTGTAATGGACGTAACTCTCGGCTGAGTGTCTCCTCATTGAGCGTTTCTAATGCCACCTGATAATAAGTTAAATTCTGTAAAGTATCGACAGCAACAAAATCAATTTCATATTCATCAACCCGCCCTACATAGACCGTATAACCTCGTCTGACAAGCTCAAGATAAATCACATTTTCTAGGATATGACCTTGATCAGCATTAGCATCAGGCAACATAATCCGGCGCAATCCGACATCAACTAAATAGTATTTTTCAGAGGATTGTAATAACTCACGCCCGCGTACTTTAAACTGTGCGGCACTATAAAATAGCAAACTGTCCTGTAAGCCCTGAATATAGCGTTTTACTGTTTCAAATGAAATCTTAACCCCACTTGAAACAAAGGTATTTTTAATTTTATTGATGGAAATAGGTGAGCCTGTCACGCTTGCCAAATATCTTGCGACACGCTCGAGAGAGTTAATATCGGCAGTATTCAAACGGGGAATAACATCTTTAAACATTACACTGGCATAGACCGCTTGCAAGTAATCATAGGTTTCCTGCTGGCTAGTCATGGCAAGCGTATAAGGGAAACTACTGCGCGTATACATGGCATACAAATCACGATTGGATAATTGTTGGATGATCGGATTATTTTCAATATGCCACTGTTTAAATTCTTGGAATGAAAGGGGTAAAACATGTTGCTCTATATAGCGTCCTGTAAGTAAAGTCGCAAGTTCTCCACTTAGAAAGAATGCATTTGAGCCTGTAATATATAAATCGATATAATCCCGAACATATAAAGAGTCGACTACTTTCTCAAAATTTGTAACATGTTGTATTTCATCTAAAAAAACATAGTTTTTTTTACTTTTATCAACTTTGGACAATACATAATCATGTAGTTTACGGTAATCGGTGAGTTCTTCAAATTCCATAAATTCGAAGTTGATGGCAATGATGTTTTCGGCTTGTACACCCTGTGCTTTTAGGTCTTGTTGAAACATCGCCAATAAGGTGGATTTTCCAGAGCGACGCACACCTGAAAGTACTTTAATGACATCACGGTCTTGCCATGTATTCAGAAATTTTAAGTAGCCATCACGTCGAATATTAGCGCTTCTCATTATTTACACTTAGAATCTAAAGTTTTAATAAATTCTATCAAATTTTAGAATGTATATGTAAATATATTTAGTTTTAAGAAAAGTTTAAAGGTTAAGTGAAACATTCAAAGCTGCTGTAGAAGCATGTAAACATGCAGATCTGATCAAAATCCAAATTCTGTCTTTTTGATTATTTTCCATGTCATGTTATTTCATTGATGCTACGAGTTAACTGCTATATAAATTAAGTGAAAAGTAAATGGAACTAAGATGTTAACTAGAGTGGAACTCATTTTTGTTGTGCTGATGGTCTCAGCCTTAATCCTAATTGCTTATGAAATGCTAAAAGGTTTATTTTAGAGCATCTATACAATTTTTGATCAAAAAAAAGCCCACAGAGGGAATCTATGGGCGAAACTAAGGACCTTGACGGTCATTCAGAAACTACAGCTAGTTTCTGGTTGTGATTCTGGACTGAATTAAAAATAACCACATTGGCTGAATGTATCAAAAGTTAAATCATGTGATTAATCATTGATACATCTGCAAAAATGAGCTCATCGCTCTGTTGATTAATACAGTAATTCACCAAACAAATCCGCTCTAATCTCTTCCAGACTCAGATCTGATTTCATTCTATTACAGATGGGATGAACCAGCAGACCATTCTCTAGAACACCTTGCCCACCTACGGCTTTGGCAATCCGATGATCCGATTCAGTAGAATCAAGATAGATCAATCCATCACAAATGAGGCAAAAGTTATGATTACCCACCAGAAAATTGTGCTTAAGCAGACTCTTGGTTAATGCCGAAAAAGCCTTGGGCTTTGACCGAGAAATTGGACTAATCGACTCCACATATCCCACCACATGCTTGACGACTGCATCATCATAACCACCCAAAAATCTTTCGACATAAAACTCGTTAAAGTTTATGTACTTGAAGGCCTTAGACATGGACAGAATAAAGGTATTCAGGCATTCCTCATCATCAAAATCAACATCCATTTCCAAGCTTAAGCAAATAAAGGCTTTATAGACAATTTGTAGCCGATCATAGCCCTTGATACCACTGCCGAACTTGCCGACCGTTTCGGTGGTCGCCACGGGGAAATTGGCGATCAAGAACTCAATACTACGGCGTACCCGGGTGAAGTCCTTGAAACTAATCTTTCGATGATGAATCTGCATGCGGCTTTCATGAATTTCATACACAATTGAAAACCATGCAAGAAAAGAAGTAATCTGAAAACTCTGATCCTTATAAAAATATAAGTATGGATGTAAGCCCAAACTCGGAACCCCAGCATTTTTTACAGGCGTCGCTATTCTGCAAAGAATGGTCAACAGATGCGACATTAGGTTTTCAACGCGCTCCCCCTGATTCAGACTCATAATATTATGAATCTGATCACCCGCAATGATATTCATCAGCTCATTGACCAGGCCAATTTTTTTGCCATGACTCATTTCATTGTCTAATAAAATGGTCGAAAAAAGTAACTGGTGGATCCTCTCCCCTAACTCAATCAACTCATTTAAACGTGTATATTGGAGCTCTTCTAGGTTAGATTTATTGTCATTGATATAACAACAGGCATAGATCGCATAATACGCGTCACTACCGCGATTTCTTAGGTGATATTCCTCATATTTATCTAAACGTTTAGTATCTGAGTTAATAGATTGAAATACCCGTCGCGCATCTTCCGGAGTCCCCAGTACCTGCCGGAAACTGATTTTAATATCGCCTAATTTCGATTTTTTTTTCTGCAAATTCGGCATCAGTACAAATTTTTTGAAAATCAGCAAGATCTCCTAAATAATTGCGGAGGTAACGAATATCTTGTTTTTGTTGATCATTGAAATTAGGTGCTTGAGTGACTTGCTCATCCGCAAAATATCTATTGATCCACGCATAGATACAGGAAAGACGATGTGCTCCATCAATAATGTAAATATTGCTGTGTATATCTTTCCAATACAAAATGCATAAATTGATGTTTTGATCTTCTGTGCAATCCTCAATAAAGTTTGCAATTTCTTGCACGCTCCAACATTCCGTAGAACGCTGGTTATCCGCCTTAAATAAACATTTGATGATTGGATGCTTTTCAAAATCAGTCAGTGTCACTTCAAAATTGTCACGCTGCATTGAAGGTGACATTTCTTCTGGCAACATGACTTTACGCTGAATAATATTGGTCAATAGTCGTGTAGAACCCATTTCTTATTCTCTCCAGGCAACACTTTCCTACTTTCGCTCAAGTACGAAATTTGAAAATGTATATAGTTCGATTTGGTTAAAGCTGTGAATTAAATGACCGTCAATATCCAGTCAGCGCTAACAAAAGAGACCTAAGAGAAATGGGGGGATTAGAGAACGTAATAAATCATAAAAAAGCCCCGATTGGAGAAAAGGGGCTTTAAAGATTGTATTATACCATTGAAAAATAAAGAAAAAAATATAAGAATTTCGTATAAGGTGTATTATGTTAATTTTAGGAAAGGCTCTAGACTAGTAGAATGATTATGTTAGTCTAGAGCCATATAATTAACATTATTGAAGTATTTTACATGGCAATTTTTCGACATTCTTCTGCACACTGACGGCAAGCCTCAGCACATTTTTTACAATAATCATGTGAATGTTTTTCACACTCTTCCGCACAATATTCACAGATCTTAGCACAAAGCTCACAAATCTCTTTGAGGAAAGGTGAGTTATGTTGTTGCATACGCACACATAACTGACAAATATCTGCACATTCTAGACAACGTTGAATACATTCACGCATCATCTCTAAATCTTTTTCTTTTAAACAAGAAGTTGCACATTCAGTACAAATAAGTGAACAGTTTGTACATGCAGAAATACACTTTGAAAATTCCGTATTAATCATTTTTTACTCTCAACTTATATAATCAAAGAAATAATTAAAACATAATTTTTTTCTACTAATTATTTTAAATTATTAGTAAATGTAATACATAATGTTAATTTATATGAATAATGTTAATTTTAACTAAATCTTATTTATATTCCAAATGGCTTTGTTGCACAAAGATTTGAAAGGCAAAGCGCCCCTAATTGAGCCAAATTTAAGGCGTAACTTGGGTAAGTGGTCGACCTAATTCCGTAAATCTGTTGAGGACTGCTACACGTGCATGAACCTCATTGACTTGGCTATCAAAGCTCCTTGCACTGAGTTTATCTCTTAATAATTTGATGCAGTGCATTTTAGTCTCAACCAAACTTCGGCGATGATAGCCTGACCATTTTTTCCATAGTGTCCTA
>NZ_BBTF01000030.1:0-50573 GCF_000876115.1 Acinetobacter sp. NBRC 110496 | reverse complement strand
TATTATATTCTGCCTGACCCGTTGATGCATGTGTCTGCCCAATTGCAGCAACCATGCATAAACTCATCCATAGACGTTTTTTCATGGCTCAATCATCCTCAAACTATAACCAAAAACTTAGAAAATCATTTCTCTTCATAGTATGCTTAGATGGTGAAAAAAAGTGCTTTTTTTGGTAACAATCAAACCCACTTTGGTCATGTTTTTGTGGTGTAAATTTTGTATTGCTCATTTGAATCCACACATGGATCACTATGATTTACCAATTTTATCAACGTCGCGTATTTCCGCATTTACTGAACCAAGTCATGCAAACTGCCAGTTTGATGGATCGACGGCGCGAACTCCTGCTGCCGATTGAAGGCGACGTACTCGAGATCGGCTTTGGGACAGGTCTGAATATTGCTTTTTATGGTAATGTTGATACGCTTTATGCGGTGGAACCTAATCCTGATATTTATCATCTGGCACTTGAACGGGTTCAACATGCCCCATTCTTCGTAAAGCATGTGCAAGCCAGTGCCGAGAAGCTTCCTTTTGCCGATGCCTCGCTCGATCATGTCGTTTCAACATGGACACTGTGTAGTATTGAACAACTGGATCAAGCGTTGGCTGAAATTTATCGGGTATTAAAGCCGACTGGCAGTTTTCATTTGGTTGAGCATGTCAAACATCCAAACTCAGCCAAAATACAATCTTTACAAACACTCTTGACGCCAATTCAAAAACGTATTGCCGACGGCTGCCACCTGAATCGGGATATGGAGCGCCATCTCCTACAGGCCAAATTCAGATTTATCGAAAAAGAATATTTTGATGCTGCAGGAATTCCAGTGCTGGCCCAAAAAATGTTACTGGCCCGAGTACAAAAATTACAACTTGTAGCTTAATCTTCAAAATCAATTCGAAGCGTTTCAAATCGAATACGTCCTTCATTAACGGCTTGGGCAATGGCCTGCTGCCCTTTGCTTAAGCGCGCGCCACCACTTTTAATATCCAGTAAAATCACTTCTATGTCTTCTGCGCTACCATCGCCATCGCGGAAGTCGGTATAACCATCAAAAACAACATAGTCGACGGGATCTCCCAAGAATTTGGCATCACTGGGTAAATACTGGAATTGAGGCAGGATTGGTGCAAACTGCTCCGCCATTTTACCTTTTAATACTGCGCGACTGGTATTGACGCTGCGCTTCTGGGCATCAAGCAAGGCTTGTTTATGCTCAAGTTCAAGTTCGGCGATATATTTTTCATATTCAGCCTGAATCCGCCCATTACGGGTGCTGGATAAAATAATTGTGGTGATCACGACACCTATACAACCACCAATCAGCATCGCCAACCAAACCGACATATCGACCTTCCTGTTCTTCCGTGCTGCTATTTAACTGCAACATTAAACTTTTGTCATGTGTAACACACTTGTTCTAAAAAGATGCTAAGGTATAGATGAATACGAGAGCCTGCTAAATAAATCTAAGTACATGAAGACAATATTAATCGCAAATCAAAAAGGTGGCTGTGGCAAGACTATGACCGCTATTACACTCGCTACCGCTTTATCCCAAAAAGGATATAAAGTTGCGCTGGCAGATGCTGACAACCAAAAATCATCTTTGCAATGGTTAAAGCAACGTCCTGAAACAGTTACAGGTATTCAGAGCCTGGATTGGCGACATGAAAAATCCATTGGTGAAGCACCCAAAAATTTAGATTATTTAATTATCGATGCGCCAGGTGCACTCTCAGGTGAACATGCCGAGCAATTGGTCAGTGAAGCGCACGCCATTGTGACACCACTACAACCCTCGTTTTTCGATATCGACAGTACTCGCCGCTTCCTGAAGCATTTACAAGACATCAAACGTATTCGTAAAGGTAAAGTACAAATTCTGTTGATTGCCAATCGGGTCAAGCCGAATAGTGCCAGTTCCAAAGACATTCAAGACTTCTTTAGCAAAATTGAGCAAGATCCTGTGGCGTGGATTTCCGAACGCAGTGCTTATGGCTCTTTAGCCATGCAAGGTCTCAGCATATTTGATAAAACCCAGAAAAACTTTGTCAGCATTCAGAGTCAATGGCAGCCCATTTTAAACCAGTTGGTTGATGATCCAAGCGAGTGGTTTTAGGCTTTGCAAAGAAACGTAATATTTTGATCACAAATCTTAAAATCGGGAAATGAAAATTTCCCTCAATTGCTTTTTCAGTTAAGATGGTTTCATTCAATTTCCAGCACTAGAGACATACTATGGTGCAACAATACGCTCCCATATTACAACGCGTTTTGCTGTTTGGACTATTCTTTGTCCTGCTCTTTTTGGGATTTAGTATTCTCAAATATTTTATTGTTCCCGTCCTTTGGGCTGCCATTATTGCCTATATGACCTGGCCCGCTTACTTATGGGTACAACGTCGTTTTTTTGGAGAAAACCGTCCAACACTGAATGCCAGCATCATGATCAGTCTGGTGATTTTAGTGATTGGAATTCCTTTTGTTTGTGCCATTTTCATGCTGCAACTAGAAGGTCGTAACTTATATCTTAATTTACAAAGACAATTATTTTCAGGGCACATTCAAGTACCTGAGTTTATCAAAAACCTGCCGATTATTGGTCAAGACATCAGTCGTACAGTCAATGAACTGAGTAATGATCCTAATAGTATTACTAAAAATATCGGCGAATGGATACAAAGCCATTTGAGTTATGGCCGTTTTGTACTGAGTGAAATTAGCCGTAATCTGGTCAAACTCACTTTTGCCATCATGACGCTGTTCTTTTTTTATCGTGACGGGCAAATGATTTTATCGCAGGTCAGTCGAGCGATGGAAATGGTGATTGGTCCGCGTGTACATCATTATCTAGATACCATTTCTGAAACAACCCGTGCCGTCGTTTATGGTGTTGGCTTAACTGCAGTTGCCCAAGCAATTTTGGCGGGCCTCAGCTACTTTGTCGCGGGTGTTCCGAATCCGATGCTCTTGACCATCGTGACCTTTATCTTAGCGCTGATTCCATTTGGAACCCCGGTATCCTATTTAGGAGTGGGCTTATGGCTATTTGCTCAAGGCCAAACCGTAGAAGCCATTGGTGTTATTGTATGGGGCATCTGTATTGTAAGTACCTCAGATAATGTGATTCGCCCATTGGTGATTTCTGGCGCAACTCAAATCCCGTTCCTACTGATTATGTTTGGCGTACTGGGTGGGATTGCCAGTTTTGGCTTGGTCGGTTTATTCGTTGGCCCTGTCATTCTAGCCATTTTATTGGCCATCTGGCGGGAATGGCTGCATGAAAATGTCGAGGAAGCTGTTGCCGTCTTGGAAGCACCACCAGACAGCAAGTAAGTTTATTTTGTTTAATCTTTTGTCATCAATTGATTAACTTGGCTTGTGGGATATCCTGGACTTTGTTTGAATCGTCCGATAAAGATAATTTATAAGGATATCTTCGCCATGACTTCAATGCTTCAAAAAATTTCTCTACTGGGCTGTCTCAGCTTAAGTGTCGCAGCCTGCTCGTCAGTTACTTTAGATGATAACGCAGCTAAAATTCAGACCAAAACGCATACGAGCGATCAGAAACAATTAATCCAAGTCTATCAAGTCGATGCCAATGGTGTAGGTGCTTCAATTGGAACGGTTGCATTTCAACAAACACCGAAAGGTTTATTGATCACCCCTGCACTTTGGAAACTTTCACCAGGCGAACACGGTTTTCACATCCATGAAAATCCATCCTGTGAAGCTGCGTTAAAAGATGGCAAAATGGGAGCCGCCTTGGCAGCAGGCAGCCACTTAAATCCTGAAAAAGTGGCGCATCATGGCACACCTGAAAATGGGCACTTAGGCGATTTACCTGTATTGGTCGTGAATGAAAAAGGCTTTGCAACCACACCTGTGATTGCACCCCGTTTAAAACTAGCGGATATTCAGAACCGTGCCATTATGATCCATGTCGGTGGAGATAATTATTCAGATACACCCAAACCTTTAGGTGGCGGCGGTGACCGCATTGCCTGCGGTGTGATTAAGTAATTTCAATACTGTGGGTATCTTCCGAGTTATCCACAGTTACTCTGTTTTTAGCCAGTTTTAGTTCTTTGCTCATCTCACAACAACAAAATATAACTGAGCATGAATTTTGCATCTTATCTCTTATTTGAAAGATCATGCCCATATTGATGCTAAAAATAGTGCCTGTTGCGGGGGAACAATGCTTTCCTTTGGGAAATTTATTCGTATGATGAAACCAGAACATTTCAAAGAATAACAATCGTGAAAAATTTTTCTGTCCTCTTCAATCGCTTTCGCTCCAATTCGATTCTGCTTTATTGCGTACAGATTTTTATAGTCCTGTCTGGTACAACACTCGGTTTACATCATTTCGGATTTGGGTCGTTAATTGTGCCTGTGACCTTAGGTGCAATTGCGGCCGCACTGACCGATTTTGATGATCGTCTCAGCATTCGTTTACGTAACCTGATCTATGTCTGCGTACTGTTTTTTACGGTCAGTACCATTTTAGAGTTTCTCGCCCCGTATAAATTCTGGTTTATTGTCTATCTCAGCCTCTCCAGTGCAGCCTTGATTTTGATGGGTGCACTAGGACAGCGCTATGCCACGATTTCCTTTGGCACAATTCTATTGTCGATCTATACCATGTTTGGCTTGGGGGAGTATCCACATTGGTATCAGCAACCGAGTTATTTTGTTTTGGGTGCTTTATGGTATGGATTCAGCTCCATTTTATTTTTTTTGATTCGTCCCACCTTGCCCCTGCAAGAGAAGATTGCAACGATTTTTCAGGAGCTTGCTGAATTACTACACACCAAAGCACGTTTATTCGACCCTGATAATCTTGATAATGTCGAAACGTTGCTGTTCGAGCTTTCGCAGAAAAATAGCCAAGTGGTCAGCAGCCTGAATCAAGCGAAAACCTCCTTACTGACCCGTTTAAAAGCCTCTCGGGTTAATAGCACCAGCATTTATTGGCTGAATTTATATTATTTTGCTCAAGACATGCATGAACAGGTCACCTCCAGCTATCTGCATTATGAAAAAATTCACCAGAACTTTAGCCGCAGTGATCTGATTTTTCGCATTCAAAAAAATATGCAGTTGCAAGCCTTGGCCTGCCACGATTTAAGCCAAGCAATTTTACAGCATCAGAGCTATCAGCCGCGTGAGTCTGCCCGTAAAGCGTTGCACCATTTAGAATTGTCGATGCGTGACTGGGTGCAACAACATCCCCACAATCTCGAAGTTAAAAATCTGGAACTGATCTTCAACAATTTAAACAGTGTGCATGAGCAGTTTGCCCAGCTACAACTTAATCAAAATATGGAACAACGCTCTCCACAGCAACATCACGACCATCTCAATTTACTTGATGATGATATTCAGGGTGCGCAGGATCTGCTTTTAAAAATCAAACAGCAACTCAGTCCGCAATCCGCCCTGTTCCGCCATGCGGTCCGTTTAGCAGTGATCTTTGCAATTGGTTATGCCATTTCCTTATTACCTTTTGCCCAGAATGGCTACTGGATTTTACTCACCAGCTTATTTGTCTGCCAGATTACCTACTTTGCCACCAAAAGCCGTCTTAAACTAAGAACTATCGGTACCTTACTCGGAGTACTATTGGGGATTCCAATTCTTTATTTTGTACCGAGTATTGAAGGTCAGTTAGTCCTGACCGTGCTGTGTGGGGTCTCCTTTTTCTATTTAAGACAGAAGAAATATGCACTCGCCACCGTCATGGCCACCTTGATGGTGTTATTGATTTTTAATTTAAAAGGGGCTGGTTTTAGTATTATCCTGCCACGTATTATCGATACCTTGATTGGCTGCGCCATTGCATGGCTCGCCGTTAATTTTATCTGGCCAGACTGGAATTTCCGCAATATCTCCAGCAACATCAAGAAAAATAATCAAACCACACTCGATTATCTGCATGTGGTAGTACAACAATATCACCAAGGACGCCAACTCGATCTGGAATACCGAAGCACGCGGCGTGCCGCACATAATGCGCAAATCGAACTCTCCAATATGATCTCCAGTCTAAGTACCGAACCTCAGCCCAATCAAGAACTCATTCAACATGCATTTCGCTATTTGGTCTATAGCCATAGCCAACTCAGCTATGTTTCTGCCTTGGGACATCAACGGGAAAAAATCGAAGATCAGAAACTGCTCCAATTGCTAGATAAAATTGAGGAACTACTCAAGCAAAGCTTGATCGAACAAGCGCCCGTTCCACAGCATCAGGTGGAACACTTGCTGAAAGAAATTGAAGTGTTGAATCTGCAAGAGCAGATCTCTAAACAGCACCCCTTGTTGTTAAAACAAATGAGCCTTTTACTCGAAACTCTGCCTGAATTCGTGCTATTAAAAAATAAACTGCTCAGCTTAGAAATTAAGTGAGCGTAGTGAGTGCAAGTAAAACTGAAATCAGCTAAAAATATGATACTCGGAAGTGTCATCTGCAATCTGCGGAATATCTATAATATACTGTTTTTTCAATACTATTCTTCAGGTGAAAGAAGTGAATAGGTTTTGCAGATGAGCAGCGCTAAAGCTGCGCAAGATGGTTACCCTTGCGCAGCTACGCTCCTCATCCCGAAAGAAAAGCAGGTCGAACCTGAACGAGGTTGAAATATATTTCAGCTGAAGAGCAAGACGCAGTGGTTTATCCTAAACTAAGGTGAGAGCTCGGGACGACACCGTTAGGATTACTCTCATCGCAAATGTTGGAAATGAATTTCATTAAACTCAAGCTAAATAAACCCTATAAATCTAAGCTTAATTCAGCCCGTCTTGCTGACGTGCCAGCATATGCTGTTTCAAGGCATGGCGTGGCGAGCTAAACCAGAATACGATCAAAACCAGACTGGCTAAAGCAAACGCCCAGATATGGAAATGGGTATACAGCACCCGAACCAATTCAATCACGACAAAATAACTGACCATCATCAACATCGAGACTGCCGCTGCGACTGTTCCTTTGGACACTTCAGAAGACATCAAGGCAAAGCGATACATCACCGAGAAACTAATCCCCTCGCCCAAGCTCACTAAAGTCATACCAATCAACAGACAAGGTACCAGATAAGCTTGCCAGATCACGCCCAACACCAAGAAGACCGTACCCAATAACATAATCGGCAAACCAAGCAGAATGGTTTTACCAAGAGGGAAACGATCAATGATCTTGATCAGGATGATATTGCCGGCAATCAGGCCAAAGAACACAGGGAACTGCGCCAAGCCATATTGCACGCTGCTGAGCTTTAGCTCATCGACCAAAATGATCGGTGATAAGGCAATCCATAACATCAATGGCATCCCCACCAAAGGTAAAGCAATACTTAAACCCAAGAAACGGCTATTGCTAAATACCTTTTTAAAGTCATCAAAAATATGACTAAAAGGCTGTTTGGGTTGCTTTCGGCTTTCCTGCATTGACGGCATAAATTTCTTTAAACCAAACCAACTGATAAAGGATACGGCAGCAATGGCAACAAAGCCCCAATGCCATGACACATAATCAATCAGAAATGCACCCAATACAGGGCCAAGTAAAGGTGCCAACAAGGAAATATTTGCCATCAGTGCCATAACCTTAATGGCATCACGTTCTTCAAAGCTTTCTTGAATTGCGGCATAACCCACCGCAGAAATAACGCTCAGCCCCATCCCTTGCAAGAAACGCAGTGTCAGGAACTGTTCAATATTATGGGTCAGTAAAATCAGTAGGCAGCAAAGGGTAAAAAATGCCACACCGGCCAAGAGTACTTTTTTACGCCCAAGACGATCTGAAAGCGGTCCAAGTAGCCATGCCACGCTGGCACCACCTAATAAATAAAATGACATTGACGAGGGTGCCCAGGTTGCACTTACAGAAAATTGTTCTGTAATCGACAACATCGCAGGCTGAATCAAGTCATTACCGATATAAACTGAAAATTCGAATAGCACCAAAGCTAAAGGAAACATGAGCGTTATACGGTTTAACGTCATGTTCTGATTATTCGTCATCATGTTTTATTCACAAAAATAACCAACTCAGGTTCGTCCCATGTTTCAACAAGAAAAATAGGCCCATCACCACAAGATGTTATGGTTTAGATTTAAATTAAATTTTGATTCCATGCTGTGAGCCAGCATGTGATAAATGTGAAAACACCGTATTCACTGGGTGTATATAAGGAAAAACAATTTATTTACGTGAGATTGGTAAATATTTTACCGTTTGGCTAAATTGCCACGCGCAACTGTAGCACTTTTTCAAAATGACTGCAATTTAAACAACCCATCACGCCAATTCAGCAATGTGTATAACCGAAAAGTTATCCACAATTTTGCTGAACTTTTATCCACTGTTTAATCATGCACAAAATTATGGGCATAACTCAAATTGGAAAGTTTGAGTATTCTGCCCTCTGGCACATTGATAACTCTGCTTCTTATTTACCACTTTCCAGCTATCTTGATCGCGTTTTAGCTGATATTCAGTCCGTATTGCTCTAACAGAATCGTCGAGCTGTGTTTGCTCAATCATAATTTGTGCATTGGTTGGATTTTCTGCACGATTAAACTGTTGATCAATTTTTAAATTGCTGTCTTGATGAAACAGATTGGGCTGATCCAATAACACGGCATGCATGGCTGTACTTTTTTGTAGCTCCGCTTGTTGCTGGGACTGTACCGCAGGTTGATTACATGCAGCCAAAAATAAGCTGCAACCTAAAACCATGCAAACTTTATACATTTTGTACCCATCCAATCCATTTAGCTCATTTATGCTACTATGCAAAACAGACTTGCCACGCAACAAAATGTATATGGCGTGCATTAAATTTGTTGTCATTATCAAAGATAATGATCATAACAAATGATTAGAAAAACACAGTTTATAACATCAAAATCACCTTAGTTTGGACATGCCGATATGTCAGATTTAGCAAAGAAATTAACGATTATTTTAATCCTCGGGAGCACCGCCTTAGGTTGCTCGAAAAAACCTGAAGGCCCTGCTAGTGAAGCCGCGATGACAACTGAAACTGCCGCGGCAGACAGTCAAGCCGTTCACGACAATGCCGTTCAAAATCCAGAGCAACTCGCCAGTAACCAACAAAGTGCTCTGGAACAGAACCGCCAATTGGTCAAAAGCGCACAATTGCAATTTGAAGTGAAGGATGTGCTAAAAACCACATCGGCACTGGAACAGCAGTTATTGCAATACAATGGTTATATCGAAGAGAAGCAGATTAATTATCAAGTCAGTGACCGATCTGAACGTGATCGTATTGATGGCAGTGTCGATATTTATGAAAAGATCACCCCCACCGTACAACTGACAGTCCGTATTCCCAATGCAGACGTAACAGCATTCTTAAATAACTTATTGCCACTCATGCTGAACTTTAATACCCAAAGCTATGAAGCCAAGCGTTATGAATTAAAATTGCTCGAAGAAAAACTTAATACCGCCAATCAAAGTAATAGCGGATCCAATGCGGTGAACAATCAGCTGCAGCAACTGACCAATTTAGAAGTCAAAGACCGTTTAGCCTATAGCACCATTCGACTGGAATTCTTCCAGCAATCACAAGTGCGTAAATCCCATGATCTAAATATCAATCGCATTGCCACCTTGGACAGTGATCCGTTATTCAGCCGAATTTGGGAAGCGATTAAAGTGGGTTTATATGGCTTCAGAGAAACCCTCATTTGGCTCGTGATGTTATGGCCACTGTATCTTGCGATTGCAATTTTATGGGGCATTCGTCGTTGGTATAAAGCTAAAAAATCCAAAGCTGAATAATTCAATTATTGATTTTTGATCAAGAGTCTTTTGCTCATTTATGCATTTTTACTCATGAATAGATTTCCTAAAATGCGTTCCAGTTTTTAGAGATTTATTTTTGAGTAATCGCATGAGCAATATTTTAATTATTAATGGTGCCAAACAGTTTGCACATTCGAATGGTGAATTGAATGACACCCTGACCGAGTTTTCTCAAGCCCATTTAACTGCCTTAGGCCATCAGGTACAAGTGACACGTACCGACAGTGACTATGACATCCAAGCCGAAATAGGCAAATACTTGTGGGCAGATGTGGTGATTTACCAAATGCCAGGTTGGTGGATGGGCGCACCATGGACCATGAAAAAATACATCGATGATATTTTCACCATTGGTCATGGTTCATTGTATGCCAGCGATGGCCGTAGTCGTTCAGATGCATCGAAAAAGTATGGTTCGGGTGGTTTAATCCAAGGTAAAAAATACATGTTGTCTTTAACTTGGAATGCACCGATGGAAGCCTTTACCGATCCAGACCAATTCTTCCACGGCGTTGGTGTGGATGGCGTTTATTTACCTTTCCATAAAGCTAATCAATTCTTGGGTATGGACTCACTGCCGACCTTTATCGTCAATGATGTGATCAAGGCGCCCAATGTGCCAAGTTATATCGAAGCGTACAAAGCACATTTAGATCAGTTGTTTGCCACAAGCCATTAAGTGAGAAAATATCATGCTAACCATTATTGCTGAAATTCATACCCATGCAGGTGCTGAACATCGCCAAGCCGTTTTAGATGCCTTTGAAAAGATTATTCCAACGGTGCTTGCAGAAGACGGCTGTCATGGCTATGAGCCATTGATTGATCATCTTCCTGCGATTGAGATGCAGACCACTGATGAGAATACGATTATCATGTTAGAGAAATGGCAGAGTACCGCTCATTTAGCCGCCCATATGCAAACAGCCCATATGCAGCAGCATTTTGAAGCAACCAAAGACCATGTTGCCGATGTGAAAATTCGTATTCTAAATAGCAGCATCTAAACCAAAGACGATCAGTAAAGGAATGCTTACTGATCGTACTTTATTCATAATATCATTGGCATAGAGAAATCTCTTAAACAATAGTTCATAGTAGCATTTGCTCAAATGTCCAATATATTAAAAAGCTATCATCCAAATGCAAGAGACAAATAGAAATAGATCAACCCCAACCAAAACATGATCAGGGTATGGGCTGTAGGATATAATTAGCTAATTTAAAACAATCTTTTTACTTTTTATATTATAGATAAAAGTAGTAGTAAATTTATTGGAGTCGATACCTACTCCTATATCACCATTATCCTTAATAAAAAAACTAGATATATCTGAATAAGTAACCCTTTTTTTATTCGCAATTAGACTTTGCAATGTCATATCGGCACAGTAATCAGGGAGATATTTTTTTACGGAAAGACAAGGTGAAATGAAACTATTTATACTCTTCAATACATCATACTTAGAAATTTTTTTATCTTTAAGATACTCTGAAAGACTTAGCTCCTTTTTATTGAAGAGACCCAGTGTGTAATATTTATTAAAGTATCTTTCTGTTGAGTTACTGATATTATAGTTAATTGAAAAACTTAATACCTCCTCATTCTGAAATATTTTTTCAAAACTAATTTCTGTAGGGTATTGCTCATCCTCTCTATCAAAACTGGTTGAAATAAATTTAAAAATAGAATTATTAATCTCTTTAAATTGATTTCCTTTTATTGATGGATATGAACCACTTAGCTGAAGATTATGGCTTGGTATAATATGATTGCTAATTAACTCATTATTTGTTTTTGCATGCCCTATAGTTATGTATGAAAAACACATAAATATTAAACTGAGTACTTTAAACTTCATGCTGCTTTCCAAAAGATAGTATGGCCTGCTGTTACTTTGGCAGTGAGTGATTTACTAACGTTGCTACCCGTGTTGTATTCAAAATTACCAGTCGTCCAGTTTATATTATCTTTAAAAACTTTTGCAGGAATTTCATAGAAAATACCACTATATTTAACTCGCCCTTTAGGATATTCCTTCAATGAGCCGACTAGGAATTCATCATATATTGCTTTAGGGATTGTGATTTTCTTATATTCTCTAAATTTAGCATGTGGCTTATTTGTATTATCTTTATATTTATACGGACTTTCTAGCCCCCATGCTAAGGAATCTGTTCCATCCCAATGTGTTGCACCATCTGTAGGATCTTCCTCTCCTAGACAAACTTTTAAAACACCCTTACGAGCAAGTCCATACTTAGGATCTTCTACTTTCCCATTGTTGGGTTTATCTGGTAAAGGGGTCTTTGTTCCAGCCGGCATCGTAGAATAGCCTGACATTAATAATGAATGTAAATCCTTTTTTACTTGTTTTGCGTAATTGTTAGCAGTGAAAGCAATAAATATACATTCTAAGGTCGCTGTTCCAGATTCATGTGAAACAACCCTTGAGCATTCTTGGAATTTTTTATGAGTAATGTTTGCATATTGAGGGGAGATAAAATCGCTATCTGATTTCTTTCCATTACAGGCATATACATTTTCAAGATTACCTTTTCCATTGGAAATTTTTCCTTCATATAACCCAGTATTTATATTGTAGTAATAACCATTCAAAAGCTCATTTTTGCTATCAGTTAAATTGTTATTGAAACTTTGTTGAGTGCTAGTAGGTTGAAAAAGAGGGGAAGCTGAACCTAAACTAGAACTGCCACTTTCCCCCACAACATGAGACTGTTTTGGTAAAATTCTTGCCCCACAAGTAAGCTGATCACCGACATAAGCAACGGCTTTATCATCAAAGAGAATATGATCATGACTTTTGATAATAGTCGACCAACATTGGCATCTCGGACAATAATGCCCATCACCCGCAACCAAGAATAAGTTACCCATTTGAGAAGAACGCATTTGAGTAGCGGGAATGATGCCACCATGATTTGTCATCGAGTTATGAATTGCAAAGCCTATAGCCATGATTGTCTCCTAAGAAATTTAGTCATGACAGAGAAAACCTTGAGGGATTTCTTGATCAGCATACAAACGATACTCAAATACAGATTGTAGACTTTCAATGATTTCATCACCATTTTCTAAACGGCTACCAACAAGTGCAATGTCATATCCTTCAATTGATCCTGCGTCGCCAGTACCCGAAATAATTTTAGAGGTTGTTCCATCCTCATAAATGGCTTCATCACCAACAACAGCAATAAGATGACCTTGTGCCTTAATTTTTTGGTTAATCGTCGCTCTGATTAATCCACCATTTTTTGTTTTAGAACCATCTGTCGCAGCAAAGAACTTTTTATGCTTCTGTTTATTCATAAACTCTTGTTCAGCAGCAATACGTTTGTGAATTTCCTCTACAGATAAATTGGACACTTCATCTTGGGATAAATTTTTTTTAGGATTCACTTCTACACCCTCATTCTTATTTAATTGAATAGTTAATATCAAATACATTATTTTTATTTATTTAGCTAACAAAAACTTATATAGACCTTTAATTGGCATATAATGTCAACAAATAATGATAAATAAGTTTATATATTTATATTTCGTATTATAAAAATAAATTTTCATTATTAACTTTGATTTATGAACAATAAAAAAGCGTATCTTACGATACGCTTTTAACAGAACTTCTTTTATTTAATCAAGTATTAAAGATCAAATAATTTTCCTGGGTTCATAATCCCATTCGGGTCAAATGCCAACTTCAATGCTTTCATATATTCAATTTCTTCAGGCGAGCGAGAGTAGCCTAAATACGGTTTTTTAGTCATGCCCACACCATGCTCGGCAGAGATCGAACCATCATATTTTTTCACGGTTTCAAACACATATTTATTCACCACCTGACACTTGGCAAAGAATTCATCTTTGGTCAGATTTTCAGGTTTGAGAATATTTAAGTGCAAGTTACCGTCACCAATATGACCAAACCAACAGATTTCAAAGTCAGGATAATTATCTTGAACAATGGCATCAATCTCACGGATAAATGCAGGCACATGGGTAATTAATACTGAAATGTCGTTTTTATATGGAATAAACGGCGCGATTGATTCAGAAATATCTTCGCGTAAACGCCATAAGCTTTCCACTTGATCAAGGCTCTGGCTCATGACACCATCAAGCACCCAACCTTGTTCCATACAATGCTCAAAAATCTGCATTGCCTTGTCGACAATCGGCTCATACGGTGCTTCAAACTCAAGCAACACATAGAATGGGCATTGCGTTTCGAATGGGCGTTGTACATGACCACGATCGAGTACTTTTTGCATTGCAAGCTCACCAAAGAACTCAAATGCAGTTAAGTCGATATCTTTCTGGAACGCATGCAGTACAGGCATCACCGCATCAAAATCAGGCACCCCTAGAACCAGAACCTGTAGGTTCTGCGGCTGACGCTCAAGCTTGATTTCAGCTTCAGTCACGAGACCCAATGTACCTTCACCACCAATAAACAAGTGCTGAAGCGAATAACCAGTCGCATTCTTGATCATGCCTTTGTTTAAACGCAGTACGTCACCTTTGCCTGTCACCACGGTTAAACCAAGTACCCAGTTACGGGTCATACCATACTTGATGACTTTAATCCCGCCCGCATTGGTACCGATGTTACCGCCAATCTGGCTTGAGCCTGCTGAAGCAAAATCGACTGGATAATACATGCCCTGTTGTTCGGCATAATTCTGTAATTGCTCAGTCACCACACCCGCTTGCACACGTACCATACGATCTGCGGGGAAGAACTCAAGAATCTGGTTCATCTTGTCAAAGCTAATTACGATCTCACCATTGGCGGCTACTGCACCCGCTGAAAGACCAGTACGACCGCCCGATGGGGTAATCGCGACATGAAATTGATTGGCAAGTTTAACAATGGCCTGCACTTGTTCAGTGCTTGAAGGGAAAACGATGACTGATGGGTTCGGATCAAAATGTTTAGTATGATCTCGTCCCCAATTTTCTAAACTATCGGCATCGGTTTTAATTCGGTTTTCACCCACAATTGCCGTTAATTGGGTCAATAACTCAGGTGTTAAAGCGACTGAAGCATTCATCGTTTACAGGCCTAGCAAGAAGTAAAGATAGAGCATTTGAATAACAACATAATATTTTTCAATATCTTAAAATGCTGTATTCAACATATAGAAACTCGGCAGAACAGCGCAAACCTGATGTTTTCAGATTTGACTATCAGATCTCTGCATTTTACATAGAAGCAGGCATGGGATAAAGCTTAGGATAAAGATACTGTAATAACAAAATGTGTTTAACCAGTAAAATTCAGTGCTCACTGAAAAATTCTCAGCAATTCTGCTGCGGGAATTTTAAACCAAATATTTATATCTCAAAGCTCTATGCTATAGTACTGCAACTAAATTTTGGCCTTTGTAGCGGAGCCGTAATGAGCCAACATCTATCACTACCTAAAGACAAAATCCGTTTCCTTCTGTTAGAAGGTGTGCATCAAAATGCCATCGATACCTTAAATGCAGCGGGTTATACCAACATCGACTACCACAAAACTGCGCTTGAAGGCGACGCTTTAAAAGAAGCGGTTAAAGACGCGCACTTCATCGGTATTCGTTCCCGTACTCAATTGACTGAAGAAATCTTTGCAGCTGCGAACAAATTGATCGCGGTTGGCTGTTTCTGTATTGGTACCAACCAAGTCGATTTAAAAGCGGCGATGTCTCGTGGTATCCCTGTTTTCAACGCACCGTATTCAAATACACGTTCGGTTGCAGAATTGGTTCTTGCTGAAACCATTTTGTTACTTCGTCGTGTGCCTGAAAAATCGAAAGATACTCATGCGGGCGGTTGGAATAAAGCTGCGGTGGGTTCGTTTGAAACTCGTGGTAAGACTTTAGGTATCGTCGGTTACGGCTCGATCGGTTCACAACTTTCTGTATTGGCAGAAAGCTTGGGTATGAAAGTCATCTATTTTGATGCTGTGACTAAATTGCCATTGGGTAATGCACGTCAAGTGGGCTCTTTAGATGAACTATTAGAAACTGCGGATGTGGTGACTCTACACGTTCCAGACGTACCATCTACGCGCAACTTCTTCAAGAAAGAACAATTCGCGAAAATGAAAAAAGGCTCAATCTTCTTGAACGCAGCACGTGGTACTTGTGTGGTGATCGAAGATTTAGCTGATGCGATCAAATCTGGTCACATCGCAGGTGCCGCAGTTGACGTATTCCCGAAAGAACCAAAAGCCAATGGTGAAGAATTCTTGTCTCCACTTCGTGGTTTAGACAACGTGATCTTAACCCCGCACGTGGGTGGTTCGACCATGGAAGCGCAAGCGAACATCGGTTTGGAAGTGGCTGAAAAATTCGTTGCGTATTCAGACAAAGGGATGACCCTTTCTGCGGTGAACTTCCCAGAAATCGCATTACCACTTTCTGATGGTCAGCATCGTTTACTTCACATCCACAAAAACGTGCCAGGTGTATTATCGAAAATCAACACCTTGTTCGCTGAACAAGGCATCAATATCTCTGGTCAGTCGTTAATGACTAAAGGTGATATCGGTTACTTGGTAATGGATGTTGACGCATCTGCTTCTCAAGAAGCGCTGGATACCTTGAACCACGTTGAAGGCACGATCCGCGTTCGCGTATTGTTCTAAACAACATTTAGAACAATGCTAAAAAAGCCACAGCATTCGCTGTGGCTTTTTTATAGGCGTTTGACTTATTATGTGAATATTATACTGAATGTTAAAAAAATAAGATGTCTAGCCCTGTACTAAAAACACCACTCCATGCTTTATTGCTGTTGATGATTGCCATGTTGTGTGTGCAAGGCAGTGGTTCTTTGGCCAAAATTCTGTTCCAAAGCTTTCCCGTCCTAACAGTCTCGGCCATGCGCCTGTTTTTTGGTGCACTGATTCTGGCTGTGATTTTTAAAATCTGGACCATCAACTTCAAAGTGGTACGCTGGAAAGCCATTCTGACTTATGGGGTTGCCCTTGCAGGGATGAATGCTCTGTTCTATTTATCACTTGAGCGTTTACCACTAGGCCTTGCCGTTGCCTTTGAATTTATCGGCCCTTTAAGTGTCGCGCTATATCATGCTCGGCAGAAATACGACTTTATTTGGGTCGGCTGTGCCATTTTAGGCTTAATCCTGCTGTTTCCTTTGCAACAGGCACAACAAGGCCTAGATTTAGTCGGTGTAATGTTTGCGGTGAGTGCAGGTGCATGTTGGGCGCTGTATATTATTGCAGGGCAAAAACCTTCGGGTATCTCTGGCAATCATACCGTTTGCTTAGGTATGTCAATTGGTATGCTCTGCTTGCTGCCTTTCGCACTCTTTTCAGGGGCGATTGATCGGGTCTTTGAACTACCTAATTTATATTATTTTATCGGTCTTGCGATATTAGCCAGCGCCTTACCCTTTACTCTAGAAATGATTGCGCTACGGAGTTTAACCCCACTGAGTTTTGGTACCTTGATGAGTCTAGAACCCGCAGTGGCGGCTCTCTCAGGCTTTATCTTTCTGGGAGAAATGTTACTTTGGAATCAGTGGCTTGCCTTAGGTACGATTATCATTGCTTCGATTGGTTGTACCTTTACCACGCAACAAGCGCGACAGCAAAAAGAGGCTGGATAATCAGAGTATTCATTAAATGCATATGGAAGAATATTTAGAACTCACGTTGATGACCTTAAACACCTTGTCTGAGCAAGCAGGTAAACCCATCAACCGATCAGCTTATCTGGCCTCTTTAATGCAGGCCTCAACTCAAGGCTATCTATTCGAATATCGAAACCATCAGCAATTACTGGGTTACTTCACTGTTGAACACATGCAACAGCAGAGATGGTTTATTCCAATTTTAGTGGTTCACCCAAAGCACCGAACACGGAAGGTATTTGCTTCATTACTTGCGCAATTTATTGAAGCTAAACAGGCTACAACGATCGTCAGCCACGCATTCAAAAGTAATACCTTATCTATAAAATTCCATAAACGGTTAGGTTTTAAAGTCATTCGAGAAAATCAAATTGCTTTTGAATTTCAACTCGATATCACTGAAGCCATCAAAAAGACCTGGTGTTGTTTTTATTCACAAGGAATACATTCTCATGGCTAAACACCTTATCGTCATTCTATGTATGGAGTGGCTATACACATGAAAAATATTCAGTTGGTCGCAGTACTGTACATGGTTTTATCCATGCTGTCTTATCAAATCAGTGCGTCCTTTGCCAAGCAGTTAATTGCGACACTGGATCCGCTCACTGTAACGATTTTAAGACTGTGTTTTGCTACCCTTCTGGTCGCAATCATGTTCCGCTCATGGAAAATCATTTCCAAATTGAAGGAACTAAAATGGCGAGATTTACTTTGCTATAGTGCTGCACTGGGCTGTATGAACATCTTGTTTTACACCTCTTTAGGCAAGTTACCTCAAGGCATTGCGGTGGGTTTAGAGTTTATTGGCCCACTGGGTTTGGCTCTACTCTCAATTAAACAGCGCAGCGACTATATTTGGGTGGCCTTTGCGATTTTGGGCATTGCCTTAATGGTGCCGTGGCACGATGCTCAAGCACAGCATTTTTCCTATATCGGTGCAGCATGCGCATTAGGTGCAGGGTTCTTTTGGGCCTTATATATCTATTACGGGCATCGCGTAGTGCAACAGAATATTGGCATGCATGCACTGACCATTGCCATCGGTTTATCCGCACTAACCTTATTTCCTTTTGGTCTATGGAATAATGCGCCTGTACTGCTAGATACTCAATATTGGGGCAAAGCGCTGGTGATTGCCCTACTCGCAACTGCGATTCCTTATGCCTTGGATTTAATGGCACTGAAACGCTTAAGTAAATTGAGTTATGGAACGCTGTCCAGTCTTGCGCCGGCATTAGCGGCATTAGCAGGTTTGGTGCTGCTACATGAGCGCATTAGCTTGATTCAATGGGTGGCATTGGCCTGTATTATGGTGGCTTCAATTGGTGTTACTTTACGCGGTGGAAAAGCTTAGTCCATGTCTAAGCTTCTAACCAGTAATGATTTGATAAGCCAATCGACAAATCAAGATACTGACCAAAATCAGGAATAAAATACGGATAAAGCCACTGCCGTATTTTAAAGCCAAACGCACACCCAATAATGAGCCCGCAATATTGGCAACCGCCATCATCAAGCCCAGTGCAAATAGCACATGTCCTGTCGGAATAAAGAAACTCAATGCCGCCAGATTGGTCATGAAATTGCCAATTTTCGACAAGGCTGAAGCATGTAGAAAATCCACCTGTAAAAAGCGGATAAAAAAGAAAATAAAGAAACTGCCTGTCCCTGGGCCAAAAATACCATCATAGAAACCAATCGCTAAGCTACCCATCGCAGCCAGTAGCAGTAACTTAGGTGTGACCTGTTGATCGACATGGACTTGCCCGAATTGCTTTTTCATAAAGGTATAAATCGCAATCACAATCAGCATGATCAAGACAATCGGTCTTAAAATATGCGTCGGCACCAATGATACACAGGCCGCCCCAATAAAAGCGCTAATAAAGGCGAATAGTGCAATCACACCTAGTAATGACCATTGCAATTTGACCCGACGTACAAATGAAAATGCAGCCGAACCTGTGCCGCAAATGGAGGCTAACTTATTGGTACCAAA
This sequence comes from Acinetobacter sp. NBRC 110496, assembly GCF_000876115.1. Lineage (NCBI taxonomy): Bacteria > Pseudomonadati > Pseudomonadota > Gammaproteobacteria > Moraxellales > Moraxellaceae > Acinetobacter > Acinetobacter sp. NBRC 110496. The sequence goes on along the minus strand of NZ_BBTF01000030.1, from coordinate 31,048 downwards.
TAAGGTCGCAGGTGCAGTTTGTGGTAAAGCTCCCATCAATGCAGGAATCTGAATCAACCCGCCACCACCGACGGCCGCATCAATGGTTCCCGCACAAAACGCAAAGAACACCAGTGTTAGAATCAGTTCCCATTCCATTGAAGATACTCTTATAAATTTAACAAGCGTTTTGGCACCAAACGTTTTTTATCAGTAATTTCAGCCAGTCCTAGACAACGTTCGCCGTCAAACACCAGCACTTCCGCCGCAGCTTCATGCTCGATATTACTTTCCTGACCATTGCCGAAATATTTTTCACGCCCTTCAGGCAATTGCACACGTGGAAAATGCTCAATAGGTGCATAGACTGGCAGCAATAACGCATCGCGTTCTTCCAGTGAAAGATCCTCTAAATATTCAATGGTATAGCTTGGATTAATTTCAAAATGGCCTGTTTGAGTACGGTGTAATTTGGTTAAATGCCCACCACAGCCCAAAGCCTCGCCAATGTCTTCTCCTAAAACACGAATATAGGTCCCTTTTGAGCACGTCACATCCAGCGTTAAGCTATCTTCTGTAAAATCAACCAAGCTTAAATCATAGATGGTGACTGGACGTGCTTCGCGCTCAATCTCAATGCCTTTACGCGCCAATTCATAGAGTGGACGACCATCACGTTTTAACGCTGAATACATCGGCGGTACTTGCTGAATATCACCACGGAATTGCTCAAGTATTTGTTCAATCCGTTCTTGCGTCAATGCGGGCACTTCTCTCTGTTGCAGAATTTCACCTTCAACATCACCGGTTGCTGTGGTTTGTCCCAATTTCACCGTAGTTTGATAACGTTTGGTTGAATCCAGTAAATAATGTGAGAACTTGGTGGCTTCGCCCAAACAGATTGGCAATAACCCTGTTGCCAACGGATCCAAGGCACCCGTATGCCCTGCTTTTTGTGCATTAAACAGACGACGGACTTTTTGAAGTGCAGAATTAGAGCTCAAACCTAAAGGTTTATTTAATAGGAAAACACCGCTCAAATGGCGATAAGAACTTTTTTTCATAAAAGAAAAGTCAACGTATAAAGACCTATTTTAGCAAAATCAGGTCTGAGATGATTAAAAAGAAAGTGCTTGTCGACGCAAACAGGCATAAAAAAATGCGCCAAAGGCGCATTTTTTCGCTTTAAAACAAAGTTAAAATTAACCTTGTTTACGAGCTGGTAACTTTTCACGAATACGTGCAGCTTTACCAGACAACTCGCGTAGGTAGTAAAGTTTAGCACGACGAACGTCACCACGACGTTTCACTTCGATCTTAGCAACGATTGGAGAGTGAGTTTGGAAAACACGCTCAACACCAACACCGCTAGAGATTTTACGAACTGTGAAAGCAGAGTTTAAACCACGGTTTTTCTTCGCGATTACAACACCTTCAAATGCTTGAAGACGCTCACGGTCACCCTCTTTTACTTTAACTTGAACGATAACTGTATCGCCCGGTGCAAAAGCAGGGATGTCTGATTTTAACTGTGCATTTTCAACAGCTTGAACTAAAGGATGTTTACCACTCATGTGGAATCTCCAATATGTGCGGGAGAGAAGAGGTCTCTGACACCGCTGGGAATAGAGGCTAAAGCGCATATCTCCCGTTTAACTTTCCCCTTAAGACAAAGATCTTAAAGAGCCTATTTTTAACTTAAACCAGGTTTAAGTAGAACTCGAAGCAAAGCTTCTCGTTGGATACAAAAGAAAAACTGATAGCAGTTTAACCTTTAGAATTTTTTAACCATTTAATTTGCTGTTTGGTCAACTCTACTTTTTCCACCAGTTCTGGTCGACGCTCTAAAGTTCGTTGATAACGCTGCAAAAAACGCCATTTCTCAATATTGGCATGATGTCCTGATTTAAGTACCTCAGGCACATCCAGCCCTTCAAAATGATCAGGCTTGGTATATTGTGGACAGTCCAGTAAACCATCTACAAAAGAATCTTGTATCGCAGATTGCTCGTCAGACATGACATTTGGCAATCGACGAATAATACTATCCAGCAACACCATCGCTGGCAGTTCACCACCCGATAAGACGTAATCCCCAATTGACCATTCTTGATCAACATAATGCTGGATTAAACGCTCATCGACCCCTTCATAACGCCCACACAATACAATCAAACCATCATAATCAACGAATTGCTGTACTGCCTGTTCATTTAAGGTTTTGCCTTGCGGTGACATATACACCACTGGGGCATGAACACAGCCTGCTTGCATTGCAAGTTGTTTGGCATGGCCAATTGCTTGTGCCAAAGGCTCAGCCATCATCACCATACCAGGGCCACCACCGAAAGGACGTTCATCCACTCGTTTGTAATTGCCCTCAGCAAAATCTCGTGGGTTAATGCAAGTCACTTGCACGATGTCACGCTTTGCCGCACGTCCGCTAATCCCGTACGCTGTAATCGCTTCAAACATTTCAGGAAACAATGTGATGACTGCAAAAAACACCGCAGACTCCTCTATTTTCCTGCTGCGCTACTGTCCCCGAAAGGATTAGTAGTCTACGCCCCAATTGACGTAAATACGACCAGCTTCAAGATCAACACGCTGTACCACATCTTTATGCCAAGGAATCATTCGCTCTTCAGCATCAATACTGTCAGGCGTCGCTTTTACGACCATGACATCATTGGCACCTGTTTCAAACAGCTCGTAGATTTGACCAAGATTGACTTCCTGCTCATCCTCTCCAAGACCTAACACGGTCAAGCCTTTAAGATCAGACCAGTAATACTCGTCTACATCTGCTTTTGGAAGCTGTGATTTGGCAATCCAGATATTTGCGCCAACCAAGTTCTCTGCACCAGTGCGATCATTCACGCCTTTTAATGCAACAACCAAGCCTTTGCCATGTGGTTTCCAACGTTTCACATCAATTGTTTGCCAACCTGCCTTGGTCTCAATGTACCAAGGAAGGTAGTCAAACATATTGCTCATAGGTTCTGTATTAGAGTAAACCCAGAGCCACCCATTCAATCCATAAGCTGAACGTAACTGTCCAATCTGAATACGATCTTCTGGCACATTCTGTGTCGATGTCATGGGCTACCTACTACTATTACGCAGCAGTTGCAGCTTTCTTAGCTTGAGCAGCTAAAGAAGCAACACGTTCTGAAGGTTGAGCACCTTGAGCAACCCAGTGTGCAAAACGGTCAGCGTCTAAACGAACTTTTTCAGCTTTACCTTGTGCAGTTGGGTTAAAGAAACCAATACGCTCGATGAAACGACCGTCACGTGCGTTACGGCTATCAGTCACAACGATTTGATAGAATGGACGTTTTTTTGCACCACCGCGCGCTAAACGAATAACAACCATGAGAACAACCTTATAATTTTTACGGATTATCCCTGCGCCGACCATCGGCGACACTTCAAACCCCTTTCATAGAGGGCGATATTCTACGTTAAATTGACTTTGAAATAAAGATTATTTTTCGAGTTATCCACAGTTATGAATTTAATCTATAAAATCTGATAAGTTACCAGTCTTCAGCAGCATTGCCACAACTTGATGTTGTCATATTGGCTGCCGTTTTCGTCTTACATTTGAATCCTGTACTGGTCATCAGTAAGGAATAATTTCTCGGACTTTGACTGATTGCATTTAAAGACCATGCCTGAGCATTTGCTGTTAAGGTTAATGTAAATTTCTGATCACCTAGACTCGCACTCAAAGGTACAAGCAAGCTGGTGTTCGTTGCATTTGGAACAGTGTAATACGCCCCCTGATTCGCGGCCGTGCCTTTAAGCACAAAACCATCATAGCTAAAATTGCGAGCCCGATGTTTTTCCAATAGCGCCGCAATTTTAAGCATTTCTTGCTGTGCTGTGGCTAAATCTGCACGGCGAATATAGACGTCATAACTGGGAATCGCGATCGCTGCAATAATTGCCACGATCGCCATCGTAATCATCAGCTCAATCAAGGTGAAACCTGAACTACGCACAATAAAACAAACATTCATTCTGAGCGTAAATTGCCGGCTCAACTTATTGTTATTCATTACGTTCATACCATGTCAGTGGAACTAATTGACGACGCATGGTATTTACCGACAGTTTGCTATTGCCAATTTTGTCTTTTGCATTTGGATTGAGCAGTTGACGCGTCAAACCATTTTTATCACCTAGACCAATGCCCGCACCGACCATCGAATCAACGATACCATGTCCAGCACCAAAGCTCATGGTCACATCCTTAACGTCTTGCTCACAGACACCAAATGGCAAACAGAACCGCTGAACAGTGGTTGCCCCATTGGCCTGAATTTTACATCCATTTCCAGCACTGGTATTTGGATTATAAACACTGGCGTAAAGACTCTTATTCATGACCACCATTTCGTTCAACACTTTGCTGCCGACCTGATTCGTCAAGCTAATTTCATTGCCTTGTGCATCCAGCTCTTTTCCAACCACTGTATTTGCCAGCACATACCAGCCGTTTGGCATCATCGCTTTGGCTTGGACCAAATTTTTCCCTTTTACATCGCCCGCAGTCAGCATGGCTTTAAGATCTGTCACCAATAGTTTTGGTGTGCTGCTATTGACATTGCCTGTGGTGACAAAATTAGGACTGACCACCTCCTGATCAAACAGATTATAGATCGTACTGCTTGAATTTTTATCGCTATAAGGCAGGCTACGATTGCCTGAGGCAATGCTCAGCACAGCCAATGGTTGTTCATAGCCATAGACACTAAAATTAGGGGCTTCATAAAAACGGCTATTGCTGTCTTTAAATAGCATGCTATAACGACCACATCCTCCACCTTTTAAGCCAAGATCCTTACCTAAATCGATGCGCCAAACCTGCCCCCCTAAATCGCCAAAATATAGATGATCTGTGATGCCATCGCCATCACGGTCCACAGCATTGATACGACTCACCACGCTATATAAGTCTTTCATTCTTAAGCCGAGATTACTATCTCCCTGATCACATGAAGTGCTTGCACTATCTCCGCCGGCGTACCAGAGCAAATCTCCATTATCCGCATCAAACATATAAATCATGCGGCCTCTGGTGGTATTGCTAATGCTTGGCGTGACTTTTTCATATTCCATATCATAGCCTCCCCCTACTAGCATCACGCGTTTCGCAGCACCTTTATACATTACCGTCGTAATGGTTGGCTTAGACCAACTCTGCCCCATGCTAGCTAAAACCGTATTGGTGGTGGTTTTATAGCTCCCATCTGCTTGTAGACTAATAATGCGATTATTATCCGGATCGATATGGAACTTCAATTTTGGACGAGTCAGATCACTCAGATCCAAGGCATAATAACTACGCCCCCCCATACGCAAACCACCGTAGGCAATTTGCTTTCCTTTGGCGAGGACCTGATCACCTTGTTTAATTTCGCCAACGGTTGCAACCACTGCACTACTGCTACTGCCGCTGCTCAGCGCCTTCATTCCATAGACGTATTCGCTATAGATTGTCCATGCGCCATCAATCCCGTAAGCCATATTTGCTTTAACGCCTGTCGCTTTATCCAAGAATGCCTTGCTCTGTTGAGTATTTTCCAACATTTCATTGGGTACAAAAGCAAAACTTTCTTCACCCGTTTTGGCATCAACGACATGCAATAAACCTTGCGTTGTACCAAACAGCATATAATCTTTGCGCTCTTTGATACTATTATCCGCATTAAAAGTTGCTTCTTGGGTAAGTTTGACTGGAATTGAATGCAAGTTCATGCCTACCTGCCAGTTGGTTCGATTCGTTTCAGTCAGATCTGCCGTGCTAGCCGCATTTCCGACGTTATAACCCAACAAATTCATTAACAAATAGCCTTTAGCATCTGTAACAGCAGAAGTCCCTGAACCACATTTCACATCCAGATATTTATTATTCACGGTTTTTAATGCGCCAACCTCCGTAAATTGATAAGTAGAGGTATTGGCAATTTGCTGGCAATCCCTATTCGTCAGAACCAGACGTTCTGTAATGATCGGTTTGTTCGGATCAGAATTATCCGTTTTATTTTTTAAATTTTTAAGCTTGGCTAGTACGCCACCTTTATTCCAATCTTGCACATCGTAGCTTGTTGACGTTGCATCCCAGGCATCTTTCAGTTTATTAATCGAATTATCGGTTTCGACATAGTATTTTTTAAAGTTACCAAACCAACTGGCTTTTTCTGTTGGTTCAAACATACTTTTATACACTTCGTTGCTCATACGATATGGTGTTAACGGGTCTTCAGGTAGTGTTTGCAAACCAATAGGATCACCATCCGTCACCCCCAAATTATCGTGAAAATCCCGAATACTTTGTGCAATATTCTGGCTGTTGGCAGCGTTATACCAACCACCGCCACCAATGACCCCCCAACGTGCCATATTTTTGATGTCCTCTGGATTACGAGGTAATAATCGATCCAATAGACTGGTAATTCCTGTGGTTAAGCCACTCCCGATCAAGCTATTTGGCAACAGGCCATCCAGCAGTGAACCTGTTACGCCCAATAAGTCGCGAACAGCCTTCGGCACAATCCCGGTTAGCAATTGATCTTGCGCCACATTGGTACTTGAAATTTGAGTCAAGCCTTTAGTATCGGAACTACTTTCTTGTCCTGCAATATAATTGGGAAGCTGTAAAAACGACCGATCCAGTCCAATGACAGCGGTTTTAATCGGGTTGGCTTTTAATGCCCGAATATCTCGGGCATAGGCACCGATACACTGCCAGGTTGCAAAATCAGTATTATCATTTGAGTTTTTATTATTTCCCAAAGTGGTCGCTTTTAAATCGGTAGAATTACATCTAAATCCCCAATTATCATTCAAGCGCCCATCTTTATATTGAATATTGAGGGTTTGACTGTTATCCAATGAGCGGGCCATTAAACGCTCCATGGCAACTTTGGTCGCATCGGATTGGCTGCCTTGCGGTTGCAATAACGAGTCCGTCAATGTCGGTGCTATCGTTGGCACCCCACCCGCAATCACCATTAAACCATTGGCATCGCATTGTGGGGCTGTCGATGGTGCCTGATAGAAGCTGCCATTGCTTTTAATCAGCGGATTAATGGTGCTGTTATTTTTCTGGCTATCAGTAAAACCACTATATTTTGCATCAACATCGGCACGGTATTCATAAAAGATTTCCTGTTTTCCGACCTGTAGAATACCCAGTAAATTTAACAGGTTGCCATCGACTTTTTTATATCCATTAGTGTTTACACCAAATAGCCCAGCATATTTCCAGTCATCGCAGGTCATGCCATCTGCTTTCCATGCCTTACATTCATAATCTGTCCATAACAGGGATATGCCACCAAGTCCCAATAACGCATTGCGCTTGGCATATTGTCTGGCACCCGTTCCCTTGGTGGTGTTGCCTAACAAGTATGCACCTGTTTCCGCATAGGTACTGGCCATTGGGTTATTGCCGCCCAGACCTAACATGGTCAGCACATCATTCAGGGCATTATTGGTATTTTCCAGATTCAATAACTCACTCACGGCATCCAGCGGATTACTTAAAATTTTGCCCAGTGTTGCAACCACATCATTGAGTAATCCTCCCACCAGCTTAGGTACGATCATGAGTAAACTTTGCAGGCTAAACTCACCTTTGGAGTCCATATTGGCACTGGCAATATAGTCAATCATATGCTGACGATGGGTTTGAGTTTTACCGTTATAAAGATAGACATCACTGAGCAACTTAGGTTCAAAAACAATCGCACCAGCACGATCATTCAGCGTTTGGTTATAAGGTGAAATCGATAGCCCGACCATTGTACTATCTGGGATTTGATCGATATCCAGCAACCCCCCGCTACCTTTTTTCCCTTTTAAAACATCGGTCAATGCCATACGAACGCGTGAATTTTTATCATAACAACGGTAAATTCCTACCGTAGAAGAATTGGTAATGGACTTAAGCAGGCTAATATCAATTAATGGGTCACAGGTTTCACGGATATATTGTTCGGCAGATAATCCTGTTTTCACCCCCAACAACCCACTGAGCAAGTTATCCAATAAACGTACCGTTGCATCTGTAGTAACCACCGTACAGGATTGACGCGGAAATGGATAAGCCGCATTCGGCTGTTCTGTTTTAATTTCGGCAATCGAATCAAGTAGTCCCTGACCTTGGCCATTGCCGAGTAAGCCTTTTAAAATGGCTTTATTGATCAGATCAGAGGCTTCTTTGGTGACATTAATCAAATCGGTTTGACCCGCGATCTTGATTCCCAAATTCAAGCCATTTTTACCCAATACATCAGTAACCCCCTGATCAATACATAATGGATAATCTTTAACCAAATCTAAAAGACCAGCGCCCCCCATACTCCGAGATTGATCCACCATCAGCATCAGGCGTTTCTTATTCCCTGCCGCAGGTTGATAAATTTCAATATCGCTCGCAGATGCAACAGAAGAAAGTACAAGCAGGCTGGATAGGACGCTAGAGCCCAACCACAAACACTTCATTTTGTTTTTTTGTTGATTATCCTGCGTCAATTTTTTTATCTTATTATTATTCATGACATTTCTCCCTTATGAACTCGAAGGTTCAAAGTCAGACAAGAAACGATATTCTGCGACTTGTATGTTATATAACGGTTTTTCTATATTTTGTTTTAAGCAAGTAGCAACATCATTGGCACCGTTATTGTCGATACTTTTAGTTAAACAACCTTTGTTAATATCACGATCTGCTTTAAATAAAGCATCCGAAGTTAATAAGCCTTGCATCACGGACACCACATAGACCCTTAAGCGAATATTGTTTTCCGTTTTTGCCCCAAATACCTCCGTTCCACGAGATAAATCTGCAAAGGGTGCTGTAGGGTTGATTTCTCTTTTAATATAAACCTGTGTCACCACTTGTTTACGACCACTGGATTGAGAGGCTGTGTCATTGGCTGCGTTACTCGAATCAACTTTACACATCCCGGCATTGCTTGCCATCGGTTCAAAGTTGGCACTATTTAAGCGATATGCAGCTTTGGTTAGGGCAAATGGATCCGTTCCTGAAAAGCAGAAGACCAGTTCAGCATTTTTATTATTTTCATTTTTAAAGAAACCAACCACACCATTGGCAGAAGCTAAGTTTTGCTGGGTATTGGGATCCTGAAAATACATCAGTGCAGTATCCGCATTTTGTGCCAGTAGCGTCTGTATCTGATGATTACTGACCAATTTAAGCGAACTGATACTTTGCCGAATTGCCAGTGTGCCAACAATGGTAATCATCAGCACAATCATTAAGACAATAATCAGTGTTGAACCACGTTGTGCGTTTATCATGTTCCAGCCCCCCCATTTGTACAGCTTGAGCTTTTACCGCTATCACAGCCCTCTGAAACCCAACCCATTGCATTTCTCAATGAGATCGTTTGATCCACCACTTGTCTTAAATAAGTATCTTGTGATGCAGGGGTGAGATTGACCTTGGTACCGAGGACTTGGAATGGTTCTTTATTTCTTTGCTTAATGACCGACTGGTCTCCGGTCTTATCATCCGAACGTACTAACACACCGATTTGAATGGCATGTACATAAGGACGAACGGTCTGTGTAATGCCATCAATATTTTTTTTAGCTGCAGTTAAAGCCATATAATTTTTAACATCTGTATAGGCGATCATGCTATTCGCACTATTGAGCTCACCATCCATATACCCTAACCGAATCTGAAAAAGATCGACATTCGGTAAAATGACCTGACTCTCCCCCCAAACCAGTTTGAGTCGGTCTGTTGTGGTCTTTGCATCAAGCATCGCTTGTGTATATTGGGCAGCCTGACAACGTAAAGATTGACGCAAGTCCGTAGAAGTAGAACCAACAAAGTAACGCTGGATCACAAAAGTCCCATTTGCTACATTTTGACCAGAACAATCCAGCCCCCCTTGTGGTGCCTGATAACGAATCATTAACTGATCATTGGTCAATCCAGCCACATTGGCATTGCCAAAACTGGCAATCTGGTTATTCGAGAAACAATCTGTACAATTCAGGTCAATTTTCCCTCCGACATTATTCGAACTCAGTAGAATTCCAGCATAGCTGGTCTGATCATTAATTGCCAGGACGGGCGAGCTGAGATTGGCTTTACGAATATCGTCCACAATAAAGTTCAAGCCGAGACTGGCATTGTCTTGAATATGTGCCATGGCTTTTTGCAACTTATAACTGGTGATTCCTGTAATAAATAACTGGATAGCGGCAGCAACGATCAGCAACCCTAAAGTCAGGGAAATCATCAGCTCAATCAGGGTAAATCCAGCTTGAGCTTGACCAGATTTTGAATAGAAGAGGCCTGTTTCCATTTCAGTATGCCTCCAAAAACAAACAGTGCGATCCTGAAACATAACTACCATCTTTGATACATGCGGCGATACCTTGGTCACCTGCTAAATTGGTTCCATCCCAAGCCACATAAATACATTGCCGGTTATTGCCTGCCGGACATTGGTCGACCGCCAGATTCATCCCGTTGTTTTGGGCCTCAAGCGCAGCCTTCTGTAAGTCTTGTAATGCAACCTTTTCAGGTTTATCCGCGATGGTCGGGACTTCTGCTTTAGGAGTCTCCACCGCTTGCACTCTATATTTCCCTGCACGTGTTGCTTGTGGATTAGCTCGCATCCGTTCTGCCAAATCACGCGCAATGGTAAGTGCCAGCACCTGTTTATTGGCTTCGAAACTGGAATCAATCGCTTTTATTTGCAAAGCAGCAAAGCCCAGCACACTAATTGCCAAAAGAACAAGGGCTACCAAAACCTCTACTAGCCCGACACCTTTTTGTTTTTGAATATTCACGTGCAAGCTCCTTCTTTGATTGTGGTATCTCCAATCACCCCTACCCGAATACAATAAGAAAGATTTTGGTGCTGTAAAATAAAGTCCTTTTGCGCTGCAAGACTGCCATTTTTTCTAAAGCTGAGATTGGTTGATGAAAGACTTGCACTGCTTACGCCATTGTCTAAACGGACGACAAAAATACGTTGTGCCTCTGTCTTCGGAATGGCAATTGCAGTCGCACAATCATCTTCAGACAAAGAAGACAGGCAGAGCCCTGTAGTTTGACGGAGTAAAACGGCTTGACTCCGTGCTTCCGAAACTTTCATGATCAGTTCACGTGCAGAAGATTCTAATTTTTGGCGGCTATACATCGTTGCAAATGACGGCGCCGCCATCACAGCAATAATGGCTAAAACAGCGATCGTGACAATCAATTCAACCAAGGTAAATCCTGAGCGAAGATGCACTAAGCTCTGCTTTGTCTGAGTGCAAGACGGAGAGCTACGCTCGAAGTTGAACGGATGATGTTGGGCAACACTCGGCCCTATCGCAAGACCAGAAACTGCAGAGCGAGGCTGTAAGTCAGAATATGCTTGTTGCATACAGTCCTCCATATGCACAAATCTTTTTGTTTTAACGAGCATCTCAATTAATTTTTATTCAATTCACCTTACAAATTATTTCATCTTGACTTTATAAGTGAAAAAATTTTAAGGCTGTAAAATCAAATTGTTATATGAATGAAATGAACGTTATTTTTCGTGATTGTTTTCATGTTTCATATCAATTTCTATCGAAAATGCACTTAAATCCACCCTTAAGAGATAAAAGGTAGATAACAGCAGATAAATGTTAAATAGATCACATTCATTAATTATTGTTATTAAAAATGTTAAATAATACACATAAAAAAGCAAACCAGATGTAGGTTTGCTTTTGTAAAACATTTAAATGCTGTGAAACGTTAACGACCGTCCCACGTAGAAATATTTGATAACCTTGCAACACATGTTGCAGCATCAGTTGAAGCTTTGTTCCAGTCCTTTTGGCCTTGATCATTAAGGCAAATCACACCATTTCCAGCTTGTGGAGAACCTGTTTTAGGCGTTGCTGTGAGTACCCATGCCGAAGCTGTAAGCGTGCTAAACGAAAGATCGTATAATGGTGTTCCTTGCTTAGGACTAACCGATGAACCATAAATAGCGGTTATCGTATTTTTTGATGTATCTGCATTAAGATAACTATTATATGCCAACTTCCTTGCTTGCAAGATCTGAGCAATATTAATCATCTCTGTTTGTACATCAGCACGTTTAACTCTTTGCCCATATCGTGCATATGAAGGATAAGCAATAGCCGCGATAATACCAATAATTGCTACAACAATCATCAATTCAATTAACGTGAAACCTTGTGCAATTTTATTCATTACCAACTTTCCCCACCTGTTCCACATGTGGCATACGTAATATTTGCAATCGTTTTATTCTGACAACGTAACCCAGTACTCGTCATTAAAAATGAAAAGTTTTGTACATCTGCACTAATCGCCCGAATTGCCCAACTTTGGCCCGTAGCATCAGATGCAGACAGAAGTGGGTTTCCAGTCATTCCATCAACAATGGTTAATGTATACCTAACCGATGCACCTGTCGCATTTAAAGGGACTGTCAAAGTTTGGGTACTTCCATCAAACGGTGTTGTTCCAGTTGAATTATACAAATACTGCGCACTAAAACCTTTATAACTAAAATTTCTCGATTTATGCCGCTCAAGTTGTTCCGCCAACTTTTGCATTTCTTGTTGAGCTGCAGCAGCATTTGCACGACGTCCATAATTTTGATAACTCGGTAGCGCAATTGCCGTAAAAATAGCAACAATAATCAATACTAGCATAAGCTCAATCAAGGTAAATCCTTGATTGAGCTTAAATTGGAATTGGTAGTTTCGCATAGCTTATCTCTTATTGACGGTAACGCTCATACCAACGTGTTTGTATTAAGCGGCTAGTACATTGCCATTCACCTGTACCTTGTGTATTACCAGCCATTGTAAGTTTTCCACAGCTTCCATTACTCGTATCAGGTTTTGGTACAAACGTAATTCCTCGAATACCACCACCAATCACATTATCATTACACTCAGTTACCCCTGCAGGACAACCTGTTGTTTTTGTCTGAAAACCACTCTTGGCTTCTAGTGCAGTATTTAAAGTACCGTCTGTTTTTATACACGCTCCAAACGGTAAACAATATCTTTGCCAATCAGTCTCGCCAATCACACGTGGTTTACAGGGATCCTGCTGAGCAATACCCGTACCCTGTGGATCGTATACAGGAACCAATAAATTATTTGTAATCGCAACTGGCTCTTCTTCAAAGGCTTTTAATCCCCCTCTTATTCTAAAAGAGCCATCGGCTTTCTCTACACTGTCAATTGCTGTTGTTGTACTACTTTTACTTGACAGTGAACGATACCATCCGAATTTACCAGTTCCCGATGTAGGAAAGAAAAATGCAGCAACTGTTTCACCTGTAGCTAGAATCTGAGGATTTTTCTTCAAATCAATACGTGTTTTATTCTGAGTAACTAAAGTTGGTGTCCCAGTAATAAGATCTGCTTTAATAAAGTCATGATCCAAAATACCATAAACATTATTGACGGGTTGGCCTGATAATGCATTTGCTGGGCTCATCCCTTCTCTTCCTTGAATTGGATAAACATCCAACGGTGTACTGCGATCGCCAGAAGCAATCCCAACTACAATAAATGTATTTGCTCCTTGGTCATGAATCGTTACAGTCGGCTGAACATAAAAACGAGGTGCTTTGGCACCAGTATAATCATTACTAGCATCATTGGTCGTATCATTGGTTGCTAAATTAGCTAAGCGAACTACTCTTTTTCCAAAATTTGAGGTACTAGTACCCGCAATATTATTAAAGTCAGCACGGAAAACCTGCCCCCCTAAATCCCCAAAATACAAATGATCAACTAGTCCATCAGCATCACGATCCAGAGTACTAATTCGACTTACGATACTATGCTTCATATATCGCTGGTCATCGGTTGCATCAGCACTGTAAGTCGCTGACCAGATTAATGCGCCCGTTTTCGCATTAATCATATAAACAGCATTCCCTTTGGCCTTAGTCCGAGTTGAACAAGTGCTATCATCTCCAGTGGAAGCTAAACTGAAAGTTGGATTTTCATAACATTCATCATACCCACCACCAACAATCATCACTCGGGTAATTACATTATTGTAACGAACATTTGCTAATACAGGTTTAGACCAAGTTTGCCCTAAACGCTCAAAACCGGAGGTTGAATTATCAATTCTAAACAGTAATTTTGGATTTGTAGGCGTCAAAAGGTTTAAAGCATAATAGCTACTCCCACCCATTCGCATTCCACCATAAACATTCATTTGTCGCGCAGTTACACTTGAGGTTGTCGACGAGCCAGAAGTAGTCGAGGTGATGTTATACGTCGGATCTGCCACCCATGACCCATCCATACCATGTGTTGGTCCGTTTAAGTCGGTCTGACCTACAACTAACGCCTTGGATTTTGTACTGTCATTTAAAATTGCAGCAGGAACAAAGACCATTTGCTCTTCGCCGCTTGAAGCATCAACAAGACGTAAGCCCCCTTCCATCGAACCATATAAAATAGATTGACTACGCGCATTGGTTAAATTACCTTGACTATCTAAAGTACCAGAGTAGGTTAACTGGACTGGTATTGAGTGAATACTACCACCCATAGATAAATATGGTGCATCTGGTGCAGCGAGCGAAGTTGGCAAAGTGTCTGCTGTAATATCTGTGCTATAGCCTAGATAGTTTAATAATTTAAGTTTAATCGCCACAGGAAAATCTTTAAGGATATCTTGTCCTGTAGACGGATTAAATTTACTTAACACATGGGTACCTACAGCCGTAACATTCGCAAAAGGCGACGTTGCTGATTCAGGAATTTTTAATAATGCTGTACCTGTTGTGCTTCCAGTTGCTGCCGTTAATTTAGCTGTAGTAGTATCTACAGCAGAAACATCCGTAAATAAGTTGCGTAATTTCTGAGAAGCGCTATACGCATATCTTGAAATAATACCTCCTGAACTTACTTCCGTCTGCCCGTTATAAGGTAAAGGCGTTTTAGAATAGGCCCCACCTAAGAAAACTTTACCACCATCGGTATAACTTGAACTATTCCAATAATCCTTTGTTCCAGTATTAAACGCCCCTGCTGCATCGTAAACCAAACCACCAGAATTACCTCTAAATGCACCGATATTCGTACCCGTAAGCGTGGCACTATAACGCTTAAGGTTTCCGCGCCAAGTCAGATAGCTATGCGCAGGGTCTGGTTCTAATGCACGTAAATAGCCATACTGCGATAGATTATTGGGATTGAGTGCATCATAAGGTACCGAGATTTGTCCAGTAGTTAAGGGGTCTAAAGGGACATTACCCAAGTTATTAATAAAGGCAATGACACTTTGTGTAACACCATTAGCGTCAATCGTTGGGAAGAAACCACCATTTCCATAACCTGGTGCAGCGATTGCATTAGTCGTTTGGTTCGGAGAACAAGCATCATCGCCACTCCGATCACCTTGAGTTCGAGAACTCATTTTACAAGCATTTATGGCATCATTTGTACTTAATGCATTCAACGCCGCACCAAAACCAACAAAAGCGGTTTGAATAGAGACATTCGCTGGATTTGTTGCATTACTCGCGTTACTTTGAATCGTTCCCCCATTATATAAAGCTCGGGCAAAATTACTCATATAAGCCCAATCTGAAGCTCCACCACTTAAACCACCACTATTACTAAAAGAGTTTCGTCCTAAGGCAGCTGCCAAAACTCCCGAATCAGGATTGGATGAAGGTGCTCCATCAGATAAAATATAAACCCCTTGGCCATCACAGCTTTGGCGATTTTCTACAGCAGGTAAAGGCGAAATATATGCGGTTTCATCAGCATTTTTGGAAGCACGAATAGATTTATCAAAACCACTGTATGCATTTGCTCCAGCTTGCTGCACAACTCGATAATAGACTGTATGCACCGGATTCGTGACAACGTCAACGCTACCATCCAAAGCTAAATCGTCTGGTGCTGTTGAACCTAAATTTTGCCAGTAGCTAGAATTTGTACCTGTACGGCCATTACATTGTTGATATTGATTAGTAAAATCCGTAGTTGCCCAACTAGTACATTGATAATATTGATCTGTGCTGACAGGTCGAGTTATGGTCGTAGGGGTGACTGTGCCCCCACTATAGCCACTATTACTTTGATAACACGTATTATTTGCAGGATTTAAATAAGGGTAAGAACTTGATGTACAGCTATAAGTTGGATTATTCGTTGCATTAATACTTTTAGTACTGGTACTATTTCTATAACATTTACTGCCATTAAGATAAGGGTAAGAAGGGTCTGTACAACTATAATTATTTGTTACTGTCGCAGCCAGTGTACGACCAGAAAAACCTTGATATTGATAACATCTATTATCCATTGGATTTAAATTAGGATAAGCAGTATTTTGGCACTCATAATGATCAAACACTTGAGAAATCGTGGTTACTTTTTTATAAATATCCTTATTAATATCTACAAATGTTCGAGTACTTGTCCCCAATAAATAAGCAGCAGCTTCAGCAAAAGCATTGGATGTCGGAGTTCCCCCACTTGCCTCTAATCTCGCTACTGCTGTTTTTAAAGCTACTCTCTGAGATGAACCAACCGCTCCTAAATCTGCTGCGGTCACCAAAATTTCACCACTATTATTATCACCCGTCGTTGTACCAACATTATATCCAGAAAAATGCCCCAAACCGACACTGACACTATTAAGAACTGGATTAGTACTATTTAAAAAAGTAAACATACCATCTTTTAAACGTGTTAAGCGATCATAACAACGATAACTATTATCCGATTGCTTTTCACACCCTGTATCAGTATTTGTAACCCTAGCATTTGTAGTGTTTGAAGCTACAACACAATAATTACGGGAATAAGATGGTGTTGTAGAACTTGTTGTTGAGGTGACTGAACAGGTACGGCTTGTTAAACCATAATCATCATATAAACTATAGCCAGAACCTAAATTTGGCCCCATCGACCCAGAAGTATCCAGCATCATTACAATGGTTTTTTTCCCAGCGGTAGGGACAGCATAAATCTGCAAATCACTTGCTTCAACCACGGATGCCATCATTAACCAAGACATCGTTAAAGAGCTTGAACAAATAACATACCACAGTTTATTTCTTTGAAATTTTTCTAGTTTAGTCATGATATCCCCCTTAATTTCCTGGAGCAGTGACTTCAGTTAATTGGTTCACGTAGTTAAATTCTTGTACTTGGGTAGTAAATGGAACACCTTTATCAGTAAGACATTTTGCCAAGGTATATTCACTACCTGTACCTAAAGTCGCGTTAAGATCGTCACTAATTTTGGCATTGCTCGAGCTTAAACAATCTCTTTGTACAGAGGAGATATCACTGGTATATGCAGGTAACATCGCCGTTGTGGTTACACGAATTCGTTGGGCAGAAGTCATGCTTTTAGGTAACTGTGTCCCCTCAGAAACATTAATTCCTCGAGGTAAATTTGCGCCTGGCTTATTATTCAGTGCCTCAGTTGGAATGCTTACTGCAACTTGAGTGACAACAGCAGGACGATTACTGCCAAAATCTGAGGTTAAATTACAAAAACCAGCCACCCCTCCCGCTTCAACTGTTGCAATATTTCCAGAATCAGCTTTACGCATCAGACTCGAATTAATGGTCTGAGCAAAACTATTTGTCGTGGGTTTATAACAGAAAATATATTCCCCACCTGGGTTACTTTCATTTTCTTTTAGTGCAGCTCCAATCACATTACCAACGCTGGTTACCGTTGTTGGATCAAAATTATTGAACCATGCCAACGGAGCATCGGAGGATTGAAAATTTAATTGACCGACTTGACTATTTGTTGCTACTCCCAATGAAACAATAGCAACTCGAACAGCAAGTATTCCAACCACAATAATGATTAGTAATATGATCATGACTACAATTAAGGTCGCACCACGCTGATGTTTTAAATATGTGCGTTTTGGATGGTTCATAGTGAATCTCCCATTGCATTACGTAGTGCAACAGTGGTGCTATATACCCGACGTTGATAACGTGTCGTTGTATCTGATGGCGTAGCTGTTTGATCCAACATTAAGAGCGGCTGAGTTGGGTCAATGGCCTGATTTTGTGCATTATTTGCGGAACGTACTAATACTGAAATCTGCGTTGATAAAATTCGTGAGCTCACTGTTACTTTTATATTGGTTTCTACTTTACTTCCAGTACCTGTCGTGTTATCTGTCGCTGTAGTTTGAGCTAATGTACGATACTGTGGAATCGTATAGTAACCAAATTGATTTGAGACTGTTTTTGTCGTTGTAGAAGTTGCTGGCGTCACTGTTCTATTGGTAACGGTAGTTGTAGTTTCGGTTGTTACCATTGCCCCAAGTAAAACATGAAAATGATCAACACGAGGAATAATAATTTGTCCTGCATCACCTAAACCTGTAATTGGTAAAGGAGAAATTGTCTCTGTTGTTGCGTTCACAGTTGTTCGCGCTGTGGCAGCAGCCTTGACATCAGCAGTTGTTGCTGATGGGGTATTTGCATCACAAGCTAAAGCATAGTCTGTAGAAGCCCCATTATTATCTGGACGTACAAAATAACGTTGAACAACCAAATCTCCAGGCAAGACAGTCGCACCTTCACAGTTGGTCATCTGCGTTGGTGCAAAAAATTGAATCGTCAATTGATCACTTACAGGATTTGCAATCACAGCACCTGCTGAGTCTTTTAAAGTTACTCGAGTTAGTCCTTTCCAATAGTTTGATGTAGTTGAAACAGTATCATCCTGCCCACGGCTTAATAAAGCAGAATCAATGTAAGCCGAACTACTCACTTTCGGTACAAAGTTAACATTGGTTGAACTTGTTGCGGTTAACCCCGTTAAAACAATTCCACCATAAGGTGTTTTATCATCCAGTTTTAGATTAGCTAAATTGTCTTGATTCGCAAATCGAATGTCTCGAACAATATAATCTAAACCAAAAATGCCACTGTCCTGAATTTCAGCATTAGCTTGCTGCAAACGGCTTGAAAGAATTCCTCCCGTAAACAATTGCACTGCAGCTGCAACAACTATTAGGCCAAGAACCAGTGCAACCATTAACTCAATTAAAGTAAAACCTGACTGTGACTTCGCATTATTTTTTTTCATTCTAATAAACCTCCATCATTAAACAGGAGGCACCTGCAACATAAATACCATTACTTCCCATACAACTAGAGACATCTGCAGAACTGGTCGTTACACCTGAAGCCGTATCTTCTTGAACTGTAGGCGATGTTTTACCCCAAAATGCATATAAACACTGGCGACGTATCGTCATTGTAGAAGTTACCCCTGGGCAATTATCCATGGTCAATTGCATTCCTAGTTGATTAGCGTTAAGCGCTGCCTGATACGCATCAAACTGAGCGACCTGACTGGCTGTACATCCAGAATTAAAACAACTTGTAGGTGCTGTTGTCACCGATGTAAGACCAGTGTAACTACGAACAAATGCAGGGTAACTCCCCATTTGACTCTTATTAATGCGCATATTTTCGGCAAGGCCTCGCATAATCACTATTGCTTGGGACTTCTGCATTGCCTCAGCAGAAGCATCATATGCTCTTAACTGTAAAGCGACATAGCCCAACACCCCGATGGCTAACAATAATAATGCGACAAGCACTTCTATTAAGCCCACGCCTGCTTGTTTTTTAGGTCTAATAATCATGTGCAAGCACTCACTGCGATATCAGGCTTAATAATGTATGCCCCCAATCGGGTGATCACGACTGTTTTTTGCAGCAATAATTTAGAATTACATAAGGTAATTGTGGTATCACCTGTAATATTGGCGACCAGACCATTGCTATCAAACCTAAAGGCAGAAGTTGTTGTAGTTGTTGTAGACGGTAGAGTAGTAATGACACTAATTGAAGTTGGGGTCGGAGAAATCGTCACTGTTGTATTACTATTTACTACGGCCCAACTGAGGGTTCTTGAGTTATTCGTACTACTAGACGAAGCCACTAAATAAGCATCAACATTGGCTCGATTTAAAATTGCTTGGCTTTTTGCTTGAGATAAAGTACTCAATAAATCTCTTGTATTACGTTCATAGCGCCTTTTTTCCATCAAACTCGACATGGATGGCACTGCCATCGTCGCAATTACGCCTAGCACAGCTATAGCCACCATCAGCTCAATTAAGGTGAACCCCCGAGTTTTCCCCATTTCCCCAGCACCCAATTTTTAAAATTCACTACTCTATATTAAATTTTATTTTTACAGAACCAATACAAAGCAGATAAGCACCAAAAAAAAACGGATGGAGTGTCATCCATCCGTTTCCAGTTCACATTTTTCTAATAAAATTAGGCTTGTATCACCTGGATACGCAACTCTTTTGGTAGACTAAAAGTAATATTTTCTTCTCGTCCTTGCAGTTCTTTGGGTGGAGTTGCCCCCCAGTCTTGCAAGCGCTGAATCACCTGTTTAATCAAAATTTCAGGCGCAGAAGCACCTGCTGTCACACCAATTTTAGTGTCAGCTTTAAACCAGTCTTTTTCAAGCTGATCCGCATTGTCGACCAGATAGGCAGATTTCCCCATACGTTCAGCCAATTCTCGTAAACGATTGGAGTTCGACGAATTCGGTGAACCAACAACCAAGACCACATCGCACTGCTCGGCCAGATCACGCACCGCATCTTGACGGTTTTGAGTGGCGTAGCAGATATCATCTTTACGCGGGCCTTGAATGAGAGGGAATTTCGTACGTAATGCATCAATCACTTTGGCCGTATCATCAATCGAAAGCGTAGTCTGGGTAACAAACGCGACTTTTTCAGGATGTTTAACCATGAGCGCTTCGACATCTTGCTCATCTTCAACCAGATAAATCTCACCACCTCGAGACTTATCATATTGCCCCATAGTGCCTTCAACTTCTGGATGGCCTTCATGCCCGATCAAAATCGCTTCAGTCCCTTCACGCGCATATTTGGTGACCTCGATATGCACTTTGGTGACGAGAGGGCAAGTTGCATCAAAGACTTTTAAACCCCGACGATCGGCTTCTTGCTGTACAGCTTTGGATACGCCATGCGCACTAAAGATCACAATTGAATCATCAGGCACCTGATCCAGTTCATCGACAAAAACAGCACCACGCTGACGTAAATCATCGACCACAAACTTGTTATGTACCACTTCATGGCGTACATAAATTGGTGGATTAAAACATTCCAGTGCCCGATTGACGATTGCTATAGCACGGTCAACACCAGCACAAAAGCCTCGTGGATTGGCCAACACGATTTCCATAACATCCTCTCTCATCATCTGAATTTTTACACCAAACTATTTCGTTTAATGGCACGCTACACTACAATAGCCAAGATATTTTATCATATTCAGGAAAAATATCATGTCGGGTCTCTTGTTTGTCGTTTCTGCAGCTTCAGGAACAGGCAAAACATCTTTGGTCAAAGCCCTACTCGATCGAGTCAGCAACCTGCACGTTTCTGTCTCACATACTACACGTGGTCAACGTCCTGGTGAACTCGATGGCGTTCACTATCATTTTACCAGCAAAGAAAGCTTTTTAGCACAAGTCAATGAAGGTGGCTTTATCGAATACGCAGAAGTATTTGGCAATTACTATGGCACCTCCCAAGCCAAAGTGAAAGAGCAATTGCAACAAGGTCATGATGTTTTGCTTGAAATCGATTGGCAAGGTGCAGAACAAGTTCGTCGACTCTTTCCTGAATCTAAACAAATCTTTATTCTGCCACCAACACAATATGATTTAAGACAGCGTCTCTCGAACCGCGGTACAGACTCAGTCGACGTAATTGAGCATCGTCTCAGTTGTGCGGTTGAAGATATGCGTCATTTTGCAAGTTTTGACTATGTCATTATCAATGATGATTTCAATAAAGCCGTGCATGATCTGGAAGCTATTATTAGTGCAAACCGTTTAGTAACCTCACAACAAAGTGCACGTCATCAACAATTAATCGAAAACTTGATTACCCTTAATCGCGAATGACTTGAGTCTGGCAGAAAAGCCTTTTATACTACTCAGTCTTTCCAAATGTAATGTTCAAACGAGACAACTTATGGCACGTGTAACCGTTGAAGATTGTTTAGACCATGTAGATAACCGCTTCGAGTTGGTACTGGTAGCGAGTAAACGTGCACGTCAATTGGCACGTCAAGGCATGGAACCTACTGTAGAATGGGACAATGACAAACCAACAGTGGTTGCATTACGCGAAATTGCAGTCGGTCATGTCACCAAAGAAATTTTAAAACAACGCGATCAAGACTACCAGACATCAAACCTTGATATGGTACTGTCTACAAATTCATTAAACTTAGAAGGTTTCACTTTCTAAACCGAATTTGTTGTGCGAAAAGCCCATTGTGAATACTCTGGGCTTTTTTCTTTCTTGCAAAATTTGATACATATTGATAAAAGCAATATCCGTCATTGAAAAAATTTACGAGTTTTTCTAATGAACAAATTGACAAGTTTCACAATTTGCTTTTCATTAGAAGAAAGGCGTAATGTTTGCGAATACTTGCATCAAACGTACGTTTTCAATGGTATCCAATATGGTTGAGCACATGAAGACCGCACTAAGTCAAAAATTCATCCATGTAATACATCATTAAATTATCAACAGACAGATCATTACTGAATTCAAGTTATAAAGGTGTTATATGCCAGGCGAAGAAGTCAGCCAAGCGAAGCAGCAGCTCAAAGCAATTATTGAAGCCTATCTCAAAGATAGTGATGTTCAACGTGTGCTTGCTGCCTGCGATTTTGCTGATTTAGCGCATAGCGGTATTACCCGTAAAAGTGGTGAGCCCTATGTACTGCACCCAATAGCAGTAAGTTGCATTTTGGCACATATGCGTCTTGATGCAGAAACCTTAATGGCAGCACTTTTACATGATGTAATTGAAGATACTGAATTTACCAAAGATGAAATTGGGCAGAAATATGGAGTCGTCGTCGCAGAACTGGTCGATGGCGTCACCAAACTCAGCCATTCCAGCGACAAAGAATATAACAAAGCCGCATCATTCCGAAAAATTCTACAGGCGACTTTACAAGATCCTCGTGTCATTATTATTAAACTGGCTGACCGCTATCACAACATGACCACCTTGGGTGCGCTGCGTCCGGATAAGCGTGCGCGTATCGCACAAGAGACCCTCGATATTTTTGTACCCATGTCACGTCTGGTGGGTATGAATGAGATGGCGGATAACCTTGAACATCTCTGCTATCAAAATCTTGATTTAGACATGTTTAATGATGTGCAAACGGCCTTACTGGAAACCAAACCAAAACGCTGTGAGTACCAAGCCGTTTGGGAACAAAAGCTTTCTGAACTGTTAAAAGCCTATGACCTCAAGGGTCGAATTAAAAAGAAAAACAACAATATCGAATTACTGCGTCATTTTATTAAAAATGAAATTGATTTGAATGAACTCAGCCACAGCCATGCCTTTGAAATTATTTTACAAAGTATTGCTGACTGCGACCGTCTAGTTGATGCGCTGAAAGATAATTTTCAGGTATTACAATACCGAGATCATATTCGCCGTCCTTTACCAGGCGGCAACCAATCGCTCATGATCCAACTCAAAGGCGAAAAAACCACACTTTCATTGACCATTCAGACTGAACTGATGCGTAAAGCAGCTCGTTTTGGTGTGGTGCTGGGTGAAAATGCACCACAAGCCTGTCGTTCAGCGATTCAGGCTTCTATGCAAAACTTGAATACCCTGATTGACAGCGGCTGTGCGAAAACCACCTTTAGTGATTTACTCGACTATTTGCACCAAGAAAAAATCTGGGTCTACACCCCACATGGACAATTACATGAATTACCACAAGGTGCCACTGTGGTTGATTTCGCCTATTCAGCCAGTTTGTTCTTAGGCAACCACGCTGTAGGTGCCAAAGTCGATGGCGAAATTCGTCCATTGTCCACCCCGTTACACAGTGGGCAAGTGGTTGAGATTATTACGGATGTATTAGCAACTCCAAATCCAGACTGGCTCAGTTTCATCAATACCCAAAAAGCGCGTCGCGCATTACAGAATATTCTGAGAGAACAAGATATTGACGAACAACGCCTAGTCGGACAACAAGCCTTAAATCGTGCCTTAAAACTGTTCCAGCGTTCAATTAACGATCTCTCTCCAACCGACTGGATCAATGTACTTGAATGGCGACACTTAGGTAGTAAAGACACGCTATTTGAACAGATTGCGGTGGGTGATCTATTACCACAATTGGTCGCAAATCATCTGTTTGCGCAAGACTATCATTCACAGTATCAAGATGCATCTGACCGCTTGATCGTCGGCACAGAAGGCGTCGATGTCAAATATGCGCATTGCTGTAACCCAGTATTAGGTGATCCAATTCAAGGACATTTATCTCGACGCGGTCTTATTGTACACCGTTCCCGTTGTCGGAACTTATTACACGAACAGCATTTGCATCCAGAAAATATCATGCCGCTACACTGGCAATCTGAAGAAATCGACGATGTTCGCTTCAGTGCTTATCTTTGTATTCATATGGCCATGAATGATGAACAAATTTCCGATCTGATTTATCAATGCCGTAAAGCCAAAACGGGCGTAGAAATGGTTCATTCACAAGACCAGAAAACTTATGTCAATATGGTGGTCAGCAACCGGAATCAAATTGCTCAGATTATTCGCGATCTCCGTATGCACTTTGGCTTTCCACGTATTGAACGCTTAAATATGCCAATTGTTCAGCCTGAAGTCACAAAAGTAACCAGTGTTCCTTCAGCTTAAAAAATATATTGCCCTAAAGTAGGCACATGCTGCAAAGATAAAAATCTGGATAATCAGTTGGTTCAAGGCGACTATTCAGTACTCTGCCCTTTCGTCAATCTGGTTTTGTGTTAAAGTCGCATGGTTTAAGATAGAAAAAACGACATAGGAGAGCTTAATGTCACGTCAAGTTATTCATACTGAACACGCCCCTGCTGCGATCGGAACATATTCTCAAGCAATCCTAGTTGGCAACACACTCTACCTTTCTGGTCAAATTGGTTTAGATCCGTACAGTATGGAACTTGTGGAAGGCATTGAAGCCCAGATTCGTCGCGTATTTGATAACTTAAAAGCGGTCTGTACTGCTGCAGGCGGTAGTCTGGCGGATATCGCGAAATTGAATATTTTTCTGACTGATCTCTCTCACTTCCAATTGGTGAATCAGATTATGGGCGAATACTTTGCTCAGCCTTACCCAGCTCGTGCAGCCCTAGGTGTTGCAAGCCTGCCAAAAGGTGCATTAGTCGAAATGGATGGAATCGTAATCATTCCATAATTTTTAAAATTTAGATTTATCAAAAAGATATAAATCATTAAAAAATATCGCCGATCAGGCGGTATTTTTTTATTCAAATTCCCAATAAGAATATACTCATTGTTAGAATGAAATTCATTGACAAACGATAATAATTATCAATAATATCAATTATCGCATTTATATTTGTGGCTTACTCCCATGTATGTTTGTTTATGTCGTGGAATTACGGATCAGGATATTAAAGACGCTGTTGCAAACGGCGCTGAAAGCTATCGTGAAATCCGTGAGCTTCTCGATTTAGGCACATGTTGTGGTCGTTGTGCACCTGAAGCGCGTGCCATTATCAGTGACGAACTTGCAGAAATCGCCGCGCGTATTTCTATAGCTGCTTGATCTAGCTTCAAAACTATTCATCAGATTCAACTCGTGCTTTACGACTCCGCCGCTTCTTGCTGAACTTTAAATAGTACTCATATAAGCGGTTTTTTTATAAAAATCATAATCCTATCAGGATGTTTTTGATTGTGATTTTCATTTGCCGTTCTATAAATTACTCGCCAGAACATTATTTGTTGATTAAGATAAGATAAATTGCCTTAGCCACTAGGGCATCACTTGGTGTTTTGGAGTAAACGCAATGAAAGGCAATCGTGAAGTTATCAATCAGCTGAATCAGGTGCTTTACCACCATTTAACAGCAATTAATCAATACTTTTTACACTCTCGCATGTTTAATGACTGGGGAATTGAACAACTTGGTTCTGCCGAGTACAAAGAATCTATTCGCCAGATGAAACATGCAGATAAAGTCATCGAACGCATCTTATTTTTAGAAGGCTTACCCAACCTACAACATTTAGGCAAGCTCTATATTGGTCAGCATACGGAAGAAGTCCTGAACTGCGATATTCGCAAGGTTAAAGAGAATATTGCAGCACTCAAGCAAGCGGTTGAGCTTGCCGAGTCAGAACAGGACTATGTCACCCGAGATTTAGTCCAAGAAATTCTAGAGAAAGAAGAAGAATATTGGGACTGGCTAGATACGCAACTTGATTTGGTTGAAAATGTCGGTATTGAAAACTATATTCAAAGCCAAATTTAAGAAATTCACACAACGCTTGAGTTTCATCCAAAAATAAAGCCCTGATTAGGGCTTTATTTTTTTACATTGCTCGCTTATTCATTTCTACAACTTCAGGCAGGCTCAGTTGTTGCCCATACAACTGCTGTAAAATAAATAGCTGCTGTTCCGCTTGTTCAAGCTTTTGATTATAAGCAAGTAACTGTGCATACTTCTTCAAGTTATACGGCGTTGCTTTATTCTTAACCAGCTTTCCAAATTGCTCTAAATCAGCTTCAGCCATGATTGTTTGTGGTTTTAAACGAATCCAGTCCATACGTTGCTGAAATTGAGTCAATAACAGAATTTTCGAGCTGCCCAATATTTCAACTGTCGGTTGCTGCTTTTTAAAGATTAAACGGCTATTTTCTTGAAAAAGCTTATAATCACGCCAAATTAACAACATGACCACAATCGCGATCAGCCAAATACAGCGAATCACATTCTTATATAAATAAATCCCTTTTAACTCAGGGGTTTGTGCTTGAATCAGGCCAAGAAGAAAACCCATTGGAAGCAAGAAATAAGCATAACGCTGTGGAAACTCTAATAAGGCATGAATCAGAATCGCTGAGACCATCAAAATCCCAATAATCGAGGTTGTATCTTTAGCATTTTTATCCAGCCAAAAAAACCACAACACCATATACACAATTATATACAGACCAAGGGGTAATCCATTCCAGACCAAAATATCCAGCAATACATTATGGGCACTCACAACCCACTCATGGTTTGGATACAAATGAAAAACAGTTATTTGCGCAACACTGATCTGGTTCCATCCATAGCCAAACCAAGGCTGTTCCTTCAATGCCAATAACATTTGCGTCCATATCTCAAAACGTAAATATCCTGAGCTGGCACGCTCAGCCACACTACTGGTTTGGACCACTGCTGAGTTTGAGAAAGTATCGATGAGATGAGTAAGCAATGGCAGTCCCCATACTGCAATCACAAAAAAGCCAATACTCCAGACCCAAAGCTGGGCAAAGTTAAAACGTGGTTGCTGCTTGTACTGCTTATACATCCAATAAAACAGAATGAATAAACATACCACCCATGATGTTCGGGATTGAGTTAAGGCAACTGTAAATAAAATAATCACGCTTGGAGGAACCAAGCACCATGATGGCAGTGCTCTTTTCTCATAAAGATATAAGGCACCCATCAGCCCCATAATTAGAAAGGTGGCTAAATGATTAGGCTGCCCAAAATTAGCATAAGGTCGATCGCCTTTGAACTGCATAATGCCATTGATCACACCACCTAGACCACACCATTGCGCAATCGCGATTCCACTACAGACTATCGCAATACCGAACAGGAGTTTAGAGATCTCTTCCATCAAGGCGTCACGCTTCTTGGCCTGCACAGAAAGGTTGAAGCCAAGTAAAATCATCAACCAAAAGGCAAAGACATAGAGCGAACTTAACAGCGCTGTACTAAAGTCATATACCAGTCCAAAACTCCACTGAATGAGAGGGACCAGAATAATGGGTGCAATCAATAGTTGTGCTCGAGGCACAAGCATTTTTTTATTAAGGAACACTGCAAGTAGCGCCAATCCGGCACCAAAACTGGCTAATTCACCAGAGAAGGTGACCCATGGATAAGTATGAAATGGGGAGAGCCAGGCAAAACTAATGAGAACACTGGCAAGGAAAAAGCATATAAATTGCATAAGGTATTTTATGAAAGACACTAGACACTATGATACAACAAAGCACTTTAGACAGCTTAAACAAGTCAAATAAACTACATATCAAAATCGTTTTTTGATGATTCTAACCATATTTTTGTTTAAGGAAATTAAAGATATTTATAAGTTTTTAGTATTTTTATTCAGACATACATATTAGAATACACATTATTATCAATACTTTACCAAGATGAAAAACGAGTCTAAAAACAAAAATATGTCACATCTTTACGCTATGATTAACAACAAGATCACAACTAAGCAATTGACGATTGCTGTGGTTGGCTTGGGTTATGTCGGTTTACCCTTAGCCTTAGCCTTTAGCAAGCAATTTAAGGTCATTGGCTATGACACCAATCTCAAAAGAGTCAATGAGCTCTCACATCAACAAGACTCTACATTAGAAATTAGTCAAACTGAACTTGGTAATTTAGCCAACCTGCAAATCAGTTCAAATTCCGACCACCTTGCAGAAGGTGATTGTTATATCGTCACGGTACCGACACCGATCGATCATTTTAAACAACCCGACTTAAATCCATTAATTCAGGCATCAACCACAATTGCAAGACATTTAAAAGATGGCGATATTGTTATTTATGAATCTACAGTTTACCCTGGGGCAACCGAAGAAGTTTGTGTACCAATATTAGAAAAACATTCACAACTTAAATTGAATCAAGACTTCTTTATAGGCTATAGTCCTGAACGTATCAATCCTGGTGATAAAACTAAAAGCGTTACAACCATTCAAAAAATTACTTCAGGTTCAACACCAGAAATCGCTGACTTAATTGATCAAATTTATTTAAGTATTATTACCGCAGGTACACATAAAGCCTCTTCAATCAAAGTGGCCGAAGCAGCAAAAGTAATCGAAAACACACAACGTGATGTCAATATCGCCCTCATCAATGAGCTTGCCCTCATATTTAATAAGCTCGGCATCGATACTGAAGAAGTATTGAAAGCTGCAGCAACTAAATGGAACTTTTTACCTTTTCGTCCTGGACTTGTTGGTGGGCATTGTATCAGTGTAGATCCATATTATCTTACCCATAAGGCCCAATCTATTGGCCTACACCCAGAGATTATTTTAGCTGCACGTCGGTTAAATGACAGGATGGGTGAATATGTTGCGACACAACTCATAAAAGAAATGGTTAAACAAAAGATCCAAGTTGTCGGAGCAAATATTCTGGTGATGGGACTGTCATTTAAAGAGAACTGCCCAGATATTCGCAATACCAAAATCATTGATCTGATTCAATCACTCAAAGAGTACGATTTGAACCTTGATGTCTATGATCCTTGGGTTGATCCATCAGAAGTCATTAAAGAATATGGCTTGGAACCTGTTCAAGTGCTTCAACCAGCTCATTACGATGCGATTGTACTGGCTATTGGGCATCAACAATTCAAGAATATGGATTATGAAGAAATTCAGGCTTTGGGTAAGGAGAATTTTATTCTTTATGATTTAAAGTCTATTCTTCCCCCTCATCAGTCCAATCTCAGATTATGATTTAAATGCCTCTACATACCGATGGCAAAAACTTTTGAGAAATTTGCGAGGATGCGCATTCCCAACGTGCTGAACCATTACCAGCATAATTCATCATCGCAAAAACAAGCGTCTTTCCAGCCACCCCAGTATTCATGTTGGTAGTACTAAACGTAAATTCAAAAGCACATAACGCTCCTGTATATGTGGTATTAATCCCAACACTTTGTACATATTTAGTATTCATTGTTCCTGATGCATTCAGCCCTAAATCTGTTGGTGAAGTCGGGCAACTCCCACTTTCACCATATTTTGCCAATAATTCAGCTTTAATTGAGCTTGCCATATTAAGTGCTTCGGCAACCTGTGCCCGCGTGGTGTAGTTCTGATAGGCTGGAATAGCAATACTTGCTAAAATACCAATAATTGCTACTACAATCATAAGTTCAATGAGTGTAAATCCTTTCGCACCAATCATGACATTGCTCCCCAAAAATGCATTATATGACCTTAGTATCAAAAAACATGCCAAAAAATAAAATTAATAATTTCAAATATATATACAAAATTAAAAGAATAAGTGAATGACGCATTTTGTCACATGATGACTTATAAGATAATTTTATTTAATAAAAAATTTAACGAAAGAACCTCAAATCATATACACTTTAAAAGAGCTTATAATCTCTTAAAATCATGTCTAAGAAAAAAATATTGATCGTGACCCGCAATCTTCCTCCATTAATTGGAGGAATGGAACGCTTAAATTGGCATATCGCAGATGAACTATCTAAGGATCATGATGTTCTGCTTATTAGCCATACCAAAGCAAGAACAATCGCGCCATCAAAAGCCAAATTTTATGGTGTCACATTAGATCCTCTTCCTATTTTTCTTATATTGGCTTTTATCAAAACCTTTTGGATATGCTTAACCCAACGCCCAGATATTTTATTTGCAGGGAGCGGTTTAACAGCTCCCATTACAGTTTTTTGGGCAAAGCTTTTCAGAAAAAAAAGCTTAGTTTATATACATGGCTTAGATATCGGAACTAATAATATCGTCTATAATTTAGTTTGGATTCCAATAATTAGAATGGCTGATAAAATTATTGCAAATAGTACTTCTACATTTGATATTTGCGTTCAAAAAGGAGTCTATCAGAATAAAATAGAAATTATTCATCCAGGAGTCAGTTTCCCGGCTCCTGAAAAAAATCAATATCTCATAAGTAGTTTAAAAACACAGTTCAAACTAGAAAATAAAAAAGTTCTCATTTCCGTTGGACGTTTAACAGCACGTAAAGCTATACGTGAGTTTGTCGAGAACAGTCTCCCAACAATTATTCAATCCTGTCCAGATACCATATTAGTTATTATTGGTGATACGCCCTCCCAGTCA
>NZ_BBTF01000031.1:0-48991 GCF_000876115.1 Acinetobacter sp. NBRC 110496 | reverse complement strand
TAAATAATTTGCCTGACTGTAACTTAGGATACAGCATGATCGAAAAACAACTGGGGTTAAAACATTATCTTGCACTTGTAACTGTACTTCTGGCGGTTGCGATTGCAAGTATTCAGCCTCTTGAGTTTGAAGCCTATTTACTCCATCAAGCCGGTACCGTTTTGATGCTGATCATACTCATCATCGCGATGAAAAAGATTGGTCTCAGCTTTTATTGTTTTTGTCTCTACCTCGGCTTTCTTCTGATCCATATTTTGGGCGCGCACTACTTATATTCTTATGTCCCGTATAATGACTGGATTGGACAGATTTTTGATTTTGACTTGAATAAAAGTATGGGTTGGTCACGCAACATGTATGATCGGCTGGTTCATTTTGCGTATGGACTTCTGCTCTACCCTTTCTTTTACCGTGGCTTTCAAGTCTGGTTACCTTCAGCCAAATCATTGACCCTATTTTTACTTGTTATTCAATTTGTCATGGCATCCAGCATGTTTTATGAATTGATTGAATGGTGGATAGCAATCAGTTTGTCCCCTGAAGATGCTGAAAATTATAATGGTCAACAAGGCGATATTTGGGATGCACATAAAGATATGTTGCTTGCAACCATCGGGGCAATCTTGATGGGTAGCATCCAGCTACTCAAAGATAAAACGCTTATTCAAAAATAAGCGTTTCTATAGGACATCGGTTAAATAATGGAATGTTGCAGCACGGCCAGTTGATCCAGCGGATCCACCTTGACGGTTTGTGCATAATCAGAATGAACCAAAGCAGAATTACTTGTATTTGTTGTTACAGGCGTCACATTGTGGTTGCTAAGCAGTTGATCCAAAACGCTATCCAACTGATTTGATGTTTGAACTGAAGAAGGTAATAACTCATTCAAATTCGCTTTTTCAGTATTCATCACTGCAGTCTCTGGCAGATTACCGTGAAGCGAATTCAGATCAACCGTATCTGCCAAAGATGCTTTAGCAACGGGTGCCACCACATTAAAACTAAATGCATCACTGACTTCACTTATATTTCCCGCAGCATCAGTCAATGTTAAAGTAATTTTATGTGTCCCTAAACTTAAATCCTGATTAACATTAAAGCTCCATTTGCCATTATCTCCAACCGTTACAGTTCCAATTGGCTGACCATTATCATAGACCGTCAGTAGCGCCTTTGCTTCACCTATGCCTGATAAGGTTGGCTTTGTATCATCGGTATCACCACCAGCAACAATCGGGCCTTTTACTGGGCCAACGTCATCTGTCACCGTTTGTAGTATGGGTTTATTCGGTGCAATCGTGTCTTTTGTTCCAATAACATCAGTCGCATCAGAACGATTGCCGGCAGCGTCTATGATGTAAATTTTACCGATATTTTTATCGGTTAGCGCCGATGATAACGTAATCGTAAACTTTCCGTCTGCTCCCACCGTACCTGAACCATACAATGTTTTACCATCAGCACTTCTAATTTCAATCTTACTGTTTGCTTCTGCCGTTCCAGTCACAGTATCCCCAGCCGCATTGATTTCAGCAACAGCTTTATCAGGGGCAATGGTATCTTTTCCGGCTGTTATTTCAAGTGGCTTAGACTGATTGCCCGCAGCATCCTCTACAACAAGAGAAGCTTTTTGATCCGTCGTTAAGGCAGGTGAAAGTGTAATCTGAAATTTGCCTTGGGCATCTGCCGTTCCACTACCGATAATTTGTCCATCTGCATTTTTAATTTGTATTTTGCCATTGGCTTCTGTCCGCCCCTGAATAGAGTTCCCTTCTTTATTAACCTCAACTAGCGGTTGGTCTGGTGCTACAGTATCTTTTCCAGCAAAGACCTGAGAAGGTTTTGACTTGTTTCCGGCAGCATCTTCAGCAATAACGGTTCCGCCTTTTTCACTTGTTAATGCTGGTGACACATTGATTGAATATAAACCTTCTTTATTTGCGGTGACAGAGCCAAGGAGTTTACCGTCAGCATCATAAATGGATACTTTGGCATTTGCTTCTGCCTTACCTGTGACAATGGTACCGTCTGCATTGAGTTGTGCTGTTGGTGCGTCGGGTGCAATGGTATCTTTATTGCCTGTTACCACAGTTGCTTTCGAGACATTGCCTGCATTATCGACGGCAGTCACACTCACCTTTCCACCATTGACCAAAGGCTGATCCAATTTAACACTATAGTTTCCTTCTGCATCGGCTTGGCCAGTTGCAATCACTTTACCTACAGCGTCTCTAATTACAATTTTTGCTTGGGCTTCTGTTTTACCTGTAATCGTTTGAGTATCTGCACCTAAGTTTGCAGTTGGGGTAACTGGTGGTGTAATGTCAATTGGTTGCGTACTTTTGTTCTTGCCTGCATCATCATCTTTTACAGCCCATAGATACACACCTTCAGCGGCTAAGGCTGCCAGACCAACTTTGAGCAACTGTGATTTACTAATCCCCGATTCATCAGCAGCAGCCGAAGCAGATGCAGCTTGTGTCGTCATCGCTGTATGTTGAAGCTGAGTCGCTTGTGTCATCGTTGAATAACGCACAAACTTTCCTGAATCATCGAACTCCGCAACAGCATAAGTCCCATCACCTTTAGAAAGGGCCAAACTGTGCTCTGTGAGATTGGCTTCGTTATAAAAATCACTGACAATGATTTTCTCACCACTTTTTAGCGTAATAACAAGATCATTACCCTGTTTGACAATTGATTTAATATCACCCTGATTTACACCAATTTGCACAATTGAGGGCTGGTCTAATAGCACTTTTTGCAATTGCGCATCCTGTAAAACATTCGAGTTTTTCTTTGAAAAAACAACGACTCTTGTCATTATTATGCTCACTTATCAATTATATTTTTAAGTACTTTTTAGATTAATGAATAATTAAGTAATTCATCTTGCAGTTAAAATATCAAATGATCTGAATTGCCACAATCTCTTCGATCAAAAGTTTTGTCATGTTTGTTTAATTCACCAAACATTCAAATCCCAAGCATAAAATATACAGAAATTGATTCTGACTAAATAAAAAAACCAGCCCGATAGGACTGGTTTTTTAGCAAATTCGAATTAGAATTTTGGATCACGCATTTGTACCAGTGTACTGTTGGCTTTAGCTAAGCTATCTGTAATTTTACCCATGACAGCAGGAATCAAGTTCTCAGCCATTTGAGCCGCCTGTAAACCTAGTTTTTCACCCAAAGTTGGACGTTTACGCGTATTAATCACATAAATATCATGCTTGCCAAGCAAGCTTAATAAATACTCATCAGAGGTTTGCAGTTTGTCCACCAAATTCAACTCACGTGCATCCTCACCATACCAGTGTTCACCCGTTGCCACTTTTGCAACGTCCAACTGCGGACGATATTTTTCAACGAAGTGTTTAAATAGTGAATGTGTCTGCTGTAACTCTTCTTCAAACTTCGCTTTACCTTCTGGGGTATTTTCACCGAACATGGTCACAGTACGTTTATACTCACCAGCCGTGTAAAGTTCAAAATCGACATTATGCTGCTTGAGCAAACGATTGAAGTTTGGTACTTGTGCAACCACACCAATCGACCCAACAA
The DNA here is from genome assembly GCF_000876115.1 of Acinetobacter sp. NBRC 110496. Classification (NCBI taxonomy): domain Bacteria; kingdom Pseudomonadati; phylum Pseudomonadota; class Gammaproteobacteria; order Moraxellales; family Moraxellaceae; genus Acinetobacter; species Acinetobacter sp. NBRC 110496. The sequence continues at coordinate 45,421 of NZ_BBTF01000031.1, read as the reverse complement.
CTGCGAAAGGCGCAGAAATGATTTCATTGGCGATACATGCCATCATATAACCGCCACTTGCCGCCACTTTATCTACACAAATAGTGACATGGAACCCTGCGTCACGTAAGCGCACCAACTGAGCTGCAGCCAGACCATAGCCATGCACCATACCGCCTGGGCTTTCCAGACGAACCACAACACGGTCATGCCCTGCTTTCGCAGTTGCCAAAATCAAAGTAATTTCTTCACGAATGGTATCAACAGCGGAAGCCTGTACATCGCCCTTAAAATCGAGGACATAAATTTTTTGATCATTCTTTTTACGAACTTTCGCTTCTTTCGCTAATTGTTGAACCAGCTGTAATAACTCCAGACGAGATGCTGTAGTTTGCGCAATTTTTTTTCTTTGTTCATTCACACGCGCATTTAAATGACTAATACGTATTTCAGCAGGAAATTTAGGTAAATGGAATAACATAAAGTATGTGCTCTATAAGTTCGGCATTATTTACCTAAGATGTGGTCTGCTCAATAAAAATTCAATAGCGATTTTGCAAAATAGACTCATTTTCATCGCTATAACAAAAAAGGGCCCGCAGGCCCTTTGATTGATCTGATCCAGATTAACCAAAACGCCCTGTAATATAAGCTTCAGTTAACTGATGATCTGGTTGAGTAAATACTTTTTCAGTCGAGTTCACTTCAATCAAGTCACCCAAATGGAAATAAGCAGTACGGTCAGAGACACGCGCCGCTTGTTGCATTGAGTGCGTTACAATTGCAATCGTAAATTGTTCTGACAACTCAGAAATCAACTCTTCAATTTTTGCTGTTGCAATTGGATCAAGTGCCGAACATGGTTCATCCATCAAGATCACTTCCGGGCTCACGGCAATGGTACGCGCAATACATAACCGCTGTTGCTGACCACCTGACAAACCTGTACCTGGCTGGCTTAAACGATCTTTAACCTCATCCCATAAGCCTGCTTTACGCAAGCTATTTTCCACGATTTCTTCTAAATCATATTTATCACGTGCTAGGCCATGCAATTTAGGGCCATAAGCAACATTGTCAAAAATAGACTTTGGAAATGGATTTGGCTTTTGGAACACCATGCCCACTTGAGCACGCAGCAACACCACATCAAGGTTTGGATCATAGATATCTTGATTATCTAAAGTGACCTTACCCGTCACGCGACAGCTATCAATAGTGTCATTCATACGATTCAAGGTACGCAAGAATGTCGATTTACCACAACCTGATGGACCAATGAAAGCAATCACTTCATTTTGGTAGACATCTAGGTCAATCCCTTTAATCGCTTCAGAATCACCATAGTAAACATGAACATCTTTGGTACTGATTTTCACTTCACTGGTTTTTGGCTTTTTATTCGAAGCAGCCGTTTCGAACTGAGAAACAAATGCCGTGTTCGATTGCTGAACTTGCCCTTCAGGTGAAGTAAATTCTGTTTGCTGTGGATTCACTGATTTATCCTTTTCTACGGCGTTCATAATATCAATCGTATTCATTGTACTCTCCTCTATTACCAACGCACTTCAAATTTCTTACGGAGCCAAATAGCAAGGCCGTTTAAACCAATCATGAGTGCAAGTAATACAATAATCGCTGCTGCGGTACGTCCTTCAAAGAAGTTACGCAATTCATTACCTTGCCATAAATAAATTTGTACAGGTAAGGCCGTTGCTTGATCCAGCGGTGTGGCAGGGATATTGGCAACAAATGCACTCATCCCAATTAACAGTAATGGTGCTGTTTCACCCAAAGCTTGAGCGACACCAATAATTGCCCCAGTTAAAATACCTGGCAATGCTAATGGCAAGACATGATGGAAAATGGTTTGTACTTTTGATGCCCCAAGACCAAGTGCGGCTTGACGAATCGATGGCGGTACGGCTTTTAATGAGGCGCGTGTGGTAATAATCACAGTAGGCAAGGTCATTAAGCTAAGCACCAGCCCCCCCACCAATGGTGCAGATAGCGGTAAATGCATCCAGCCAATAAAGATAGCAGCACCTAACAAACCAAATACAATCGAAGGAACCGCAGCCAAGTTGTTAATGTTAACTTCAATGATATCGGTCATCATATTCTTGGGTGCAAATTCTTCAAGATAGATTGCACTCGCAACACCAATTGGAATCGAAATGGCAATAACAATGAGCATCATGAATAACGAACCCATGAAAGCACCAGCCAAACCACTTGTTGCTGGCGAACTTCGTGAGTCTGGACTGACAAATAAATTGGTATTAAAAGTACTCTTGATGATTCCTTCTGCTTTCAATTTATCTGCGAGTTGACGTACCTCAGGTTCAAGTTGCTGCTGATCATCTGGCAATGAACGATCAATATTGCCTGCTAACCAAACATCCACATTGGCATCAGCCAAGAATTTGATCTCTTGCTTACTGCCAACTAAAGCTGGATTTTTCAATACCATATCACGTAAACGATAGGCCTCAGAACTGGTATATAAACTGCCCAAATAATCGCGCTGAGATTCTAAAGTTTTATCTTTCGCCACCATACCATTGACGATTAAAGCATCCCAGTCCACCATCCCCATCTCAGTTTGCCAAGCCACAAAACGCTCTTCGAAATGTGCAGGTGTTTCACCTGGCGTTGGTTTTGGTTTTGCACCAGCATTGATAATGGCTGGGTCAAAATAGATAGGTACCGTAATACTGTTTTGCCAAAAGGCAGGTAAACCTTTACTTAAAATACTACTGAAGAGTAAAGCAACAAAGGCTAGACCAATCACAACTGCGGAGAAACCCGCAAAACGAAATGTTTTTTCACGGCGATGACGCTTGGCTAAAGAGCTTTGAATTTTTCTTTTGCGCTGTTCACGTTGTTCAGCAGCCACTTGTGGATCTAAGCTATTCGGATCCAGAGAAGTTGTATTTGATGAACTCATTCGTATTGCTCACGATATTTACGCACGATGTACAGTGCAATAATGTTTAAACCCAACGTGATGACAAACAACGTCAGACCAAGGGCAAATGCCACCAGTGCTTGTGGGCTGGCAAAATCAGTATCGCCAGTTAACTGGTTCACAATCGTCACTGTAACCGTAGAAACTGCTTCTAATGGATTAACGTGTAGTAATGGGCTATTTCCGGCAGCGAGTACCACAATCATGGTTTCACCGATTGCACGGGATGCCGCTAATAAAAATGCGCCAACAATCCCGGGTAATGCGGCAGGTAAAACTACCTGACGAATCGTTTCTGATTTTGTTGCCCCTAAGCCCAGTGAACCATCACGTAACGCACGAGGAACTTGCGTAATAATGTCGTCAGACAGTGATGAGACAAACGGGATAATCATAATCCCCATCACAAAACCTGCGGTGAGTGCACTGGTTGCATTAATATGTAATCCAACATGCTCCCCCAGCATTTTGAAGAATGGACCAATAATCATCAGTGCAAATACACCATAGACGATAGTTGGAATACCCGCCAACACTTCAATCGCAGGTTTAGCCCAAGAACGTAAACTTGATGATGCATATTCAGCCAAGTAGATTGCAATCATTAAGCCAATCGGCACGGCCACAAGTAAGGCTATACCACTCACCATCAAGGTGCCCCAAATTAAGGGTAAAATGCCATAACTGCCTTCTGCATTGCCTGATGTACTGAAACCTGGATTCCATTCAGTCCCGAAAAAGAAATCAAATGGACTAACAAAACGGAAAAAATGCAAAGCTTCATTCAACATTGATAAAACGATTCCGATCGTTGTCAAAATCGCAACACCAGAACACAGGATTAAGCCGACATTAATGGCTTTTTCAACTTGATTACGTGCACGGAATTGCTGGCTCACATGACGTTTTGCCCAGACCAAACCTGCAAGAGCTGCACTGATCACCACTGCGATCTTTGCAAAAGAACCAATCGTTTGAAATTTTGCCAGTTGTTGTGCTGCTACAATCTCATAAGCTGCAGGCTGGTCAGTCACCCCAAAACCAGATGCAATTGCCTTTACTCGACTGGTCAAGACATCGCGCCCTGCACCATCCAGAGTCGAACTTACAGAAGCTGGGATATTATTGAAAATAATATGTTGTAAAACGCTCGGTTCTACCAAGTTCCAAATGATCAAAATTAAAAAAGCAGGAACACCACACCACAAAGCAACCAATGTCCCATAATAACCAGGGCGAGAATGTAGTGCTGCTGAGTTATTTCCCTTACCTGCTAGGTTACGGCTTTTGCTCAGCCCGATTTGATATGCAATGGCCACAAGGGCTAATAACACACCGATAAGTAGCAGATTCATGTAATCTCCACTGTTTTCTCAATTTTCATGATTTGAAAAAACTTAGCTAGACAAAAAGGCTGATGAACCTAAGTCTCACCAGCCTCCCTTTTAACAATGTTACTTAACTGATTTACCGGCTTTGAAATCAGCAAGGATTTTGGCACGCTCTTTGTCGCTTAAAGGAATCAAGCCCGCTTTTTCTAACTTAGAACCTTTACCAGAAATTTTCTTGTTCAAGAAGAATTCTGCATATTGAGATAAGCCCTTGATCGATTTCAAATGTTCGCCTTTTACATAGAAAAATAACGGGCGAGAAACGAGATAGCTACCATCCAGTACAGTTTTCTCAGACGGTGTTACACCGTTCACTGTTGCTACACGTAACTTATCACGGTTTGAATCATAGAAACCTAAACCAAACACGCCCACCGCACTTGGAGAAGTTTTTAAGCGAGCAAGTGTTTCAGTATAGTCACCTGAAATTTCAATCACACGACCGTCTTTACGGAAGTTAGAGCATGCTTTCTTTTGCTCTTCTTTATCCAGGTTTTTAAAGTAATCAAATGATTCACAACCCGCATCGATCATTTTTTCTTGGAATACTTCACGAGTACCATGGTTTGATGCAGGAATAACCAAAGTAATTGGTTCATTTGGTAGTGATTTGTCGATTTGGTTCCAAGTGGTATATGGGTTTGGAACTAATTTACCATTTGAAGGTAATTGTGCTGCCAATGCAGTGAATACATGAACAGGTTTTAGTTTATATGCCGCTTTTTTTACATTTGAAGCGAATACAATCCCGTCGTAACCTACTTTGATTTCTTGTACTTGGTTTACGCCAGATTTTTTACACGCATCAAGCTCTGTATCTTTAATTTTACGCGAAGCATTTGCGATGTCGATGGTGTTATCGCCCACACCTTGACAGAATTGTTTCAAACCACCACCTGTACCGCCTGAGCCAACAACAGGTGCTTTAAACTGAGGGAAAGTATTGCCAAACTCTTCAGCAACAATACTTGCAAAAGGTAATACAGTAGATGAACCAGCAATTTGAATCGTTTCACGAGCTGCATTTGCAGTCGTTACAACAGTTGCCCCTGATACAGCTAATGCAATTGCGATGTGACGTGGATTTAAGCGCATTCTATTTTCTCTCATTTATGCAATTTGGTTTACAACTCTTTTCAAGTTAAGTGTTGTACTTTGGTTAACTGCATTTTGAGCAGATAATATGACAATTAAGTGACAACTTTATGACGCTTTTGTGATAGCCATTTTTCACAATTAGCTTTTGGCAAGTTATTCGTCACAAATGCTTGTTTTTCACTCCACTTTTGCAGTAAAGATGTTTTAGAGTCATTTAAAACAGATGATTAACAATTGATTTTATTGATAAATATAAAACTTAACATATATCTTTCTTCACAGAAAGCACCTTAATAACTGTGACTAGTTTATATATGTTTTATGACAATTCTCTATAAAAAAGGACAGCTACAATGCTAAATCCTGTCACAATTGAAACACAAATGCTGATTCGTAAACCCACCACCCAAGTTTTTACAGCCTTTATTAACCCTGAAATCACGTCAAAATTCTGGTTCAGTGCATCGACTGGTAAATGGCAAGGTGTTGAATGGACATGGAAAAAATATCAGCTTTCAACACCCATCTTTGTGAGGAAAATCATTAGCAATGAATTGATTCAGATTCAGTGGGGTGAACCGAGCAGTACCGTAGACTTTATCTTTGAAGCGATCAATGACGATCAAACCTATCTCAGAATTCAAAATTATAATATCCCCTTACAAGGTGATGAGCTGATTGCCTTTATTATTGATAATACTGGTGGCTTCACTACTGTCGTAGATAGCTTGAAAGCCTATTTAGAACATGGGATTCAACTCAATCTAGTTCAGGACAAGTTTCCACCCTTCTAGATCGATACAACATCGATGCAATAAAAAAGGCACATAACTGTGCCTTTTATGATTTATAAATTGGATTGCACTTCAGGTAAAACGACTATTTTTTTACGGTATTTAAAGAAATACATCGCTGCCAGAATCGCGAGCCAGATCGGACCAAGAATCACAGCCAAGCGCATATCAGGTGTCATGGCCATAATAATCAGAATGAAACAGACAAAGCCAATGGTGAGATAATTACTCCATGGGCTCAAGATGCTTTTAAACTTGGTTTGATGCTGCTTGAGTCGCATGGCCTTGCTAAATTTTAAATGCGTGACAGAAATCATTAACCAGTTGATCACCAGTGCTGCAACCACCAACATCATAAATAACTGAAATGCTTGACCTGGAATAAGATAGTTCACAACCACACAGATCGCTGTAATCGAAGCAGAAACTAGAGCCGCAGGCACTGGAATACCACGCGCATTGACTTTTTTCAGTATGGCAGGCGCATTACCCTGCTCAGCCAAACCGTGCAGCATACGACTATTACAATAAATACAGCTGTTATACACAGACACTGCAGCAATCAGCACCACAAAATTCAGCACATTGGCAACACCATTACTGTTCAGCGACTGGAAGATCAACACAAATGGGCTACCCCCTTCCGCTACCATATTCCACGGATAAAGGCATAGAAGAATCCCGATTGCACCAATATAAAAGATTAAAATGCGGTACACGATCTGATTGACTGCTTTCGGAATAGTGGTTTCAGGTTTTTTGGTTTCTGCTGCTGCAATCCCAATCAGCTCAAGTCCACCAAAAGCAAACATGATCACCGCCAGTGCCATAATAAAGCCATGCGTACCATGTGGGAAAAAGCCACCATGCTGCCATAAATTGGCAATACCAGCTTGAGGACCAGCCGAGCCGGAAAGCAATAGATAAGCACCAAAGCCAATCATACTTAAAATCGCAACAATCTTGATACAGGAAAACAGAAACTCAGACTCACCAAAGAATCTAACGTTCACCAGATTAATTCCGTTAATCAAGATAAAGAAAATCAAGGCAGTCAGCCATGTGGGCACATCTGGCCACCAAAACTGAATAAAGGTACCAATCGCACTCAACTCTGCCATACTGACCAATACATACAGCACCCAATAATTCCAGCCTGACATAAAACCAGCCATTCTGCCCCAGTACTTGTTGGCAAAATAACTAAAGGAACCACTGACAGGCTCTTCCACCACCATTTCGCCTAAATGGCGCATAATTAAAAACGCAATCACGCCTGCAATCGCATAACCTAATAAAATAGACGGTCCTGCCAGTTTGATGGTTTGGGAAAGACCTAGGAACAGCCCCGTCCCAATCGCACCGCCGAGCGCAATCAGTTGAATATGTCGATTGGACAGTCCTTGTTTTAACTCATGTGTATGATTTGCATCCATCAATTTATCTCCAATGTGTGTGTCACATCCTGTACACCTTTTTATGCAGCGCTGAATCCGAAGCTCAACATCGAACTTCGAATCAGATGCGCTCTCTTATGAATTTATAAATTTGAAGATTTTTCACTTTCCTTCAGATCAGAAGGAAATCGCTTTTTTACACGGCAATGCTTGGGCGCGTTGCTTTAATATTTCATAACCGCGATCACCATAATCAAAACGCGCAATCACCGACGCAAATTTTTTCAAGCTGGATGGGGCATCCATGGCAGGTAGTTTGAGTTCAATAAAGCTCATTCCGTCGAACTGATGCATATTGTCCAAGACCTGCTTTAACTGCCCTACGGTTTCTACGACACAACTTTTATAGTCTTGACTGCCATTAAACACCCGAGGAATCTCAGTATAATTCCAGTCCTGGATATCGTTATAAGCCGCATTTTCCCCCATGATTAAACGCTCAATGGTATAGCCGCCATTATTGAGTAAGAAGATAATCGGCTTTAATCCATGACGAATAATGGTCGAAAGCTCCTGCACAGTGAGCTGAAATGAGCCATCCCCCATAAATAGAATTTGACGGCGTTCAGGTGCCGCGAGCAAGCTACCCAACAAAGCAGGCAAGGTATAACCGATAGAGCCCCAAAGTGGTTGAGCAATATATTTTGCCGTTGCAGGTAACTTTAGCCCAGACAAGGCAGAGTTAGATGTCCCCACCTCACCAATAATCACATCATCTTCTTTTAGAAAACGTTCAACATAGTGCCAAAGGATGTCTTGACTGAGTTTTTGCTGTTCTGGCACATCTAGGGTCTGTTGTACTTGCTTCTCCAACATCGGCTGAGCTAACTTCCGTGGAGCAACTTTTTTATTCAGCTCCACCAGCAGTTGTCCGATTTCAATACCTGGAAAATCCTGCCCGAAAATCGTCAAACTATAAGGTCTGATTTCAATATAGTTTTCAGGGGCGATTTGATGGGTAAATACTCCTGTTCCGACATCGCTGAAACGGACACCGACACCAATCAGACAGTCGGATTGCTCAATGGTATGACGTACATGCGGCTGACTTGCGCCACCGACATAAGTGCCTACATAACGGGCTGAACCTTCATCCATAATATTCTTAGCGGTCAGCATACTGGCAAAAGGGATCGCACATTTTTGTGATAAATCACTAAGCAACGAAGTCACCCCAAAAACCGAAGCTTCATTATCAATCAGTAGCGCTGGACGTTTGGCTTGTGCAATCACTTCGCACAGTTTGCTCACCGCACTTTGCAACAACTCTGGCTCAACCGTTGGATAAGATAAATCGAGTGAACGTTCTGTAAGCTCAATTTTGACGTGCGTGATATCTGATGCCAATTGGATATGTACAGGACGACGTTCTAGAAAACATTGACGTAACACCCGATCAATTTCAGAGACGGCATTGGCTGGTGTCAGGCGCGTTTGGGCAACGGTAAACTCTTTCATGCAGTTCATGATGTTGTCATAGTTACCATCGATCAGGGTGTGATGGACTAAGGTCCCCTTTTGAACGACATGCAGAGGTGGAGTCCCTGAAATATGTACTACAGGCACATTTTCAGCATAAGCGCCTGCAATACCATTCATCGCACTTAAATCACCGACCCCATAGGTCGTGGTCAAAGCAGCAAAACCATTGATTCGTGCATATCCGTCAGCTGCATAAGCCGCATTTAATTCATTACAGTTACCGATAAATTCAAGTTCGGCATCGGCCTCAACTTGTTCGAGATAAGAAAGGTTAAAATCACCAGGTACGCCAAACAGATGCTGGATACCCATTTGTTTGAGACGAAGATTTAAAAAATCACCGATTTCTATGAACATTGCTTTATATCCTTTCAAGTCAATTTTTTATTCCATAGAAAAATAATATTTCATCTACCTGTTAAATTTCGTGCATAATAAAAACGCATTTTAATAAAAATACAATATTTGTGTATCATAAAAGGATTTTATGCAATGGATAAGTTCGACTGGCAAATCATTCAGGCCCTACAAAAGAATGGACGGCTCACCAATCAGGAAGTTGGAGATTTAATCGGTTTATCTGCTTCACAATGCTCTAGAAGAAGACAACTGCTTGAACAAAAAGGCGTGATTTTGGGCTATGCAGCACGCATTCATCAACAAGCCTTAGGCTTTGAGGTGACGGCTATGATTCATATTAATTTAAGGATCCACGAAGCAAAATCACAACAAGCTTTTCAGGATTTAATCGAAGCAGAAGACCATATTCAAGATGCTTTTTCAATCAGTGGCGATGCCGATTTTATCTTAAAAGTCGTTGCAGAAAATCTGGAACAATTGTCCCAGTTCGTCACGGAACGGTTATTGTCTTATGGCTTTATCGGGCATATAAAATCTTACATTGTGTTAAAAAAAATAAAAGAACAGAATCACTTCCTTAGCAAATCCAAAAATCATAACTATCATCCAGCCACTTAAACCAAGTGATTGAACAAAATAAAAAAGGCGGATATCACATCCGCCTTAAAAATAAGCTCAGTTAAAGTTTATTGATGTGTAGTGTTTGCCCAACGGTATTCTCCAACAAGCCTTCTATACCAAATTCGGCACCGACACCAGACATTTTCCAACCACCAAAAGGTGCATGAGGTACAATTTCAGCATGGGTATTGATCCAGACTGTGCCGCACTGTAATTGTGAAGCATAAAACTCTGCAGCATCTAGATTAGAAGACCAAATTGAACCGCCCAACCCGAATTCACTGGCATTCGCGCGTGCGATCGCATCATCAATGCTGGTATATTTTAGAATCGGCAACACTGGGCCAAACTGCTCTTCTTGTACGACGCGGCATGTTTCATCCAGTCCTGTGAGAATAGTCGGTGCAATAAAATAGCCCTGTTCAGGTAATGCTTGATCACCCGATAAAGCATTCGCTCCCTGTACAATCGCATCAGTGATCAAGGCTTTGACTTTCTGGTATTGCAACTGGTTTTGCACTGGCCCGAAGGTCGTTTCAGATGCCATGCCATCACCGACAACCTGCGCATTGGCAATATCAGCCAGTTTTTGTGCCAAAGCCTCATATTGGCTTTCATGTACATATAAACGTTTTAAGGCTGCGCAGGTTTGTCCAGCATTTAAGAATGCGACGTTAAAAATTCGATTGGCAATTTGGTCAAGATCGGCATCAGGTAAAACAATTCCTGCATCGTTGCCACCCAGTTCTAAGGTCAGGTGCTTTAAGGTTTTTACGGCTCCAGACATAATGTGCTGACCCGTCTTGGTCGAACCTGTAAAAACAACTTTCTGGACATCAGGATGGCTCGACAAAGCCTCACCAATATCACCTTTACCTACCACGATTGAAATCACGCCCGCGGGCACTTCTTGCTGGATGATTTCGCACAGTTTCAAAGTCGCTAATGGGGTAAATTCAGACGGCTTATTAATCACCACATTACCCGCACGCAAAGCAGGCATAATATGCCATACCGCAATCATCAGCGGCCAGTTCCACGGCGTGATTGAAGCCACCACACCCAAGGGCTGATAATGGCGTTCAATTCGCTTCTGTTCGCTGTCTTCAATAACATCAACTGGCAGCTCTAGACTTGCGGTATAACGTGTCCAGCCAATTGCACCCTGTACTTCCATTTGAGCCAACGCCAATGGTTTGCCCTGCTCGAGTACAATCAGTTCAGCCAAAGTTTCAGCATGTTGCTCAATCCCATCCGCAATCTTATTCAGTATGGTTTTACGTTCCTGATGGGAACTGTGTTGCCAAGATTTAAATGCTTGTTTTGCTGCATCGATGCTCTGATTCACTTGCGCAATCGAAGCTTGTGCACATTGTGCTGCAACTGCACCTGTCGCAGGATTGATAATCTCAAGTTCGCCTGCTTCACCCAGACAAGATTGACCGTTAATAATGAGTTTAAATGGGTTTTGCATATTCAAGTGTTGCATACCTTGTTCCTTCTATTCATTGTAATCATGATTTTTGCCTTATCTAACCTACGCGGTTGCAAGTACAAAATGGATGACATCTATCCATCAAAATATTGAGCATCTATCACTACAATATGGAATTTGTGCATCACAGTTTATGCATAATTATTTCTGATTGAGATTTAAAATGCACATTTTGTGCATAACAGCGACATTTTTCTACTGAGTTATTATAAAAAAGCATCGTATTAACTCTGGACAGAATCTATCTAAACAGCAAGTCAAATGCTCTTCCTTCTACAATGCCAGTTTCAGGCATTGCATCAAAAATTTCAGCCCAGCTTCTGCGTTCTAAAAGTTACGACACTTCATTCAATTAATTGAAATTTCTTAGAACAGCTGGCTTCGTTATATTCAATACAAATAAGCCAGAAGATAACAAGATGAATAGCAAAGTGATCACAAGCTTTAATCCTATAGATTTGCCCGTACATATGACGTTTTCAGAGCACGATTGGCAACTGCTTGCTCAGCACTGGTACCCCATCGCGCTTGCCCGTGATATTTCGGAACAGCCAACAGCAGCCATGTTGCTGGATATGCCATTGGTGATTTACAAAATGGCAGATGAACTGATTGTTGCAAAAGATATTTGTCCGCATCGCGGTGTGCCCCTCAGCTTAGGCCATAATGACGGTCAGGGCATCGTGTGTCGCTATCACGGATTACGCTTTGGGCATGAGGGAAAATGCAATCGCATTCCAGCACATCCACAGCATAAAATCTCTGAGCGCTTTCATCTCACCACCTATGCCGCCACTGAAAGGTATGGACTGATCTGGTGTTGCTTAGCTGCTCGCCCTGATGAGGAAGCGGTTATCCCCAACATGCCCTACTGGGAAGATTCAGACTACCAACAACTGGTATGTCCATTTGTCAATTTAAATTGCTTTGCGGGTCGCCAGTTAGAAGGGTTTATTGATGTCGCCCATTTTGCTTGGGTACATCCTGATACTTTTGGCGACCCTGACGATGTTGAAGTGCCAGACTATCACACCACAGAAACCAGTTATGGATTCAGTGCGGATTATGTCAGCAGTGTCGGTCGCTATCCGATCGGGACAGCGCAACGCGGGCAAGACAATTTTAACTGGCTCAGACATTTTGAAATCAGCCTGCCTTTTACGGCAACACTGACCATCCATTTCCCAAATCAAACTAAACAGGTCATCATGAATGCCGCTTCTCCCGTAAGTGCGCGACAAACTCGCCTATTTGCACCCATCTGCCGTAATTATGATAAAGATTTACCTGTTGAGGATGCCTATGCATTCAATTTACAGATTTTTGAAGAAGATCGCCTGATTGTCGAAACCCAGAAACCTGAATATCTCCCCCTGGATTTATCGATGGAAGCACACTTCCCCGCTGACCGTAGCTCAAGTATGTATCGTCGACTGCTAAGAAAAATGGGATTCAATCCAATTTTTGCGGCCTAGTCCATGCTTAAATTTAATCTTAAAATGCAATAAAAAAGAGGCCCCGAACGGACCTCTTTTTTATTTTGATGGATGTGCCAGACTGAAATTAATCAATCGCTGGAACATAAGTTCCCGCAGCAATTGCATCTTTAATACGATCAGCTTCAGCAAGCACAAGTGCAAGCAAGTTTTGAACGTTTTCAAGCGTTGCAACTGGGCTTAAAGTCGTCATTTTCAATGATTGAACATTACCTACTTTGGTTACACCAATATTCGCTTCACCACGAGCAAATAATTCATCTGCCACGTTTTGGTTTAAGCTATCGATGAACTCAGTAGGATAAGATTCTGGTACCACACGGAACAGGACTGAAGCGAATTGTGGTTCAACCAACAATTCAAGACCTGCAGTTGCTTTAATATAATCTGCAACTTCACGTGTTAATTTCACACCATGATCAATCATGGAACCATAAAGCTCTTCGCCTAATGCTTCAACCGTCATCCATAATTTCAATGCATCAAAACGACGTGTCGTTTGTAATGATTTAGACACAAGGTTAGGTACACCATGTTCTTCATCATAAGCAGAGTTTAGATATTCTGCTTCATAATGCATAAAGCGATAGTTTGCTTCGTCTTTCAACAAGAAAGCACCACAGCTAATGCTTTGGAAATAATGCTTATGGAAATCAAGCGTGATTGAGTCTGATAATTCAATACCATCTAACATTGCACGATGGTCATTTGAAAGAATCAGTGCACCGCCCCAAGCTGCATCGATATGCATCCATGAACCATATTTAGTGGTAATTTCACGGATTGTCTTGAGTGGATCAATCGCACCAGCATCTGTCGTACCCGCGGTTGCAACAACACAGGCTACGATTTTGCCTTCAGACTGAAGATGTGCCATGGTTTTTTCCAGTGCATCAACATCCATCTGTGCATTTTCATTCACAGGAACAGTGACAACAGACTGGAAGCCCATTCCCATCATGGCCATGTTCTTTTGCACAGAGAAATGTGCATTTTCAGAACAGATGACTTTGACGTTCTTCATCGCTTCTGCTGGGATACCATCGCGCTGAACCGACCATGGCTTGCCATTTTCGTCTTTCCAGTTTTTCGAGATACACCAGTCACGCGCCAGCAATACACCCATCAAGTTTGACTGTGTACCACCAGAAGTGAACACACCTGCTTGACCTGCACCATAACCCACTTTTTGACGAAGCCAATCAATGAGTTGTACTTCCATCAAAGAACCCGCTGGGCTTTGATCCCATGAGTCCATTGATTGGTTGGTTGCATTGATCAACACTTCCGCAATCTGGCTCATCACCATGGTTGGGCAGTGTAAGTGTGCAAGTGAATGTGGGTGATGTACTTTTAAGCTTTTGTTGAGAAAAAGCTCAACCATACGTTGTAATGATTGCTGTACACCTAAACCTTGTTTTGAAGGAGCAAAAGAAATTGCTTCGCGCAAATCTTTAATGCTGCCACCCGTGTACATTTTATCATTTTGCAACCATGCTGAAACGGCCGTTACCGCCTCGCCCATTGCTGACTGATAGTCAGCAATGGATTGAGCATCATTGCAGAGTAACGCTTTACGATGTTCTGCAAAATCAACCATGAATTAGCCTCGTACTGCTTTCAATGCTTCAGCAACAGCTTTCTTGAAGCGAGCAACCGCTTCTACGCACTCTTCTTGATTGATAATCAATGGGCAAAGTAAACGAATTACAGTACCGTTACGACCACCTTTTTCAAGCAATAATTTATTGTTGAAACAAGCCGTCTGGATCGCAGCAGCCAATTGAGCATCCGCAGGTAATGAACCCATATGGTCCGCAGGTTTACGCTCGTCAACGATCTCAACACCGATCATCAAACCACGACCACGTACGTTACCAATACATGGGAATTCTTGCGCAAGTTTCTTGAACTCGGCTTGTAAGAAATCACCACGCTCTTGCGCATTTTGAGCAAGGTTTTGTTCTTTGATCACTTGAAGTGATGCTAAACCTGTACCCATCGCAAGTTGGTTACCACGGAAAGTTCCCGTGTGACCTGCAGGCTGCCAAGCATCAAACTTGCGTTTAATACCCAATACTGCAAGTGGTAAGCTACCACCTACCGCTTTAGACATCACCACAACATCAGGCTCGATTCCTGCATGTTCAAAGGCAAACATTTTACCTGAACGTGCAAAACCAGCTTGAACTTCGTCCAAAATTAAAACGATGTTGTGCTTTTCAGTCACTTCACGGATTTTTTGCAACCATTTTACTGGTGCAGTAACAACACCACCTTCACCTTGAATCGCTTCAAGGATCACAGCTGCAGGCTTGGTGACACCACTTTCAACATCTTCAATGAAGTTTTCAAAGAAGTAAGTTAAAGCGTCAACACCTGCTTCCCCACCTAAACCAAGTGGGCAACGATATTCATGTGGGTATGGCATAAATTGCACGCCTGGCATTAAGCCATTCACCGCATTCTTGGCTGACAAGTTACCTGTCATTGCAAGTGCGCCGTGCGTCATACCATGGTAGCCACCAGAGAAACTAATCACTGTGCTACGACCCGTATAAGTTTTCGCTAATTTAATCGCTGCTTCTGTACCATCTGCACCAGATGGACCACAGAACTGTAGGCAATATTCTTCTTGACCACCTGGCAAATAAGCCAAAAGCGCTTCAGTAAACGCATCTTTTAAAGGAGTCGTTAAGTCTAAAGTATGCAATGGCAAACCACTTGCCAATGTGTCTTGAATACTTTGAATCACCGCAGGATGATTATGGCCCAAAGCCAATGTTCCTGCCCCAGCTAAACAATCAAGGTACTCTGTACCTTCAACATCAGTAACCCAACAGCCTTGTGCTTTTGCTATCGCTAACGGTAATTTACGTGGATAACTACGAACATTCGATTCCATCTGACTTTGGCGAGTCAGATAATATTCGTTAGTTGCATTAGCGGCAGGATTTACGGAAGTAACGCTCATATCGAATTACCATCTCTGATATGGGTAAAAGAAATAAGTCTGGTGACTTGCGGTCGTTTGACTCGGTGCTTTTTAGAATCTAGTGCAGACACTTGTTTATATCTTTCAACTAGGAGCGAGATGATACCTAATTTTGAAATAAAATAAACACTTTTTCTGTCTTAGCTGCATCTAAACGTATTGAAAAGATGTCTCATTCCAATCGTTATGATGAATTATCATCATACTATGTGACAAGCTAAAGAAAGTAAGCTTTTTTTAATCCTGCCTGCGTTTTTAGATAAATGGTCAAATCAATACATATAATCCTTTCATTTATAATAGTTTTTGTTTTATTTTTTAGTTGCAAAACACTGCTAATCCCTTACAAAGTCACCACAAAATATGCTGAAGTTCACCATCAGTTCTTTTTAATATCGAACGAGTAAAAATAATTTTTCGATACCCAATTCTAAGGACATTTTTATGCGTACTTTAGCACTTGCTACATTAATGATCGGGGCAGCATTAAGCCCAAACCTTTTTGCTCACGAGACTGAGAATTTGAACTACAACATCGTTAATATCCAGGCGGATGCCTCACGCCAAGTCGCCAATGATGAAATGCGTGCCGTATTATTTATTGAGAAAAGTAACAAACAACCTGCAGAGCTCTCTAGCCAGATCAACCAACTGATGAATCAGGCGCAAGCGATTGCCCGTAAATATCCACAAGTTAAAGTCGAAACAGGTGCACAAAGTACCTACCCGGTGTACGACAATGACAGCAATAAATTGAAAGAGTGGCGTGCTCGTGCTGAAATCCAGCTGGAAAGCAAAGACTTTAAAGCAGCAAGTCAGTTGATCAGCGAGTTGCAACAGAGTTTCCAAACTCAATCGGTTAACTTCACTGTCTCTGATGAACAGCGTAAAAAAGTTGAAAATGAACTCATGATTGAAGCATCGAAAAACTTCCAACAACGTGCTCAAGCCATTACCCAAGCATGGAATAAAGGCCAATATAATCTTGTGAGTTTAAACTTGAATACCAGCAATTATTTCCCGCAACCAATGATGCGTGGTGGCATGGCCAAGTTTGCAATGGCTGAAGCTGCACCAGCACAGGACATGGCTGCAGGTGAATCAAAAATCACGGTCAGTGCCAATGGTTCAATCCAGTTTAAATAAGTCAATATGGGTCGAGGGCGTAGTAGCGTATACGCCCTCTAAAATTGCGTGAGCAATATTTAATTTTTATCCAACGCTTCCAATTAGAAATAAATTGGTTGTTCTAAAGTTGAGTCTTATTGAATAACTAAAAAATATTAAAAACGATAGTCACCCTGATGAATTGCATCATAGATTACATGATCTATAGGGGAAAAATGGAGAGCTTTGGGCAATAGCACAAACAATCTATCATTGCCCACTTTTTCAGGATTAAAAGCCTCTTGTTTTAAACTATGCTTCTGATATTTAAATGTTGCCGTCGTTTCCACATTTTGCCGAATACGAACAAAAAGTGGGACCGCATAGTTCGGCAAATTGTCTTTTAAATGGTTTAACAGCACGCTTAATTTTATCTTGTCGATAGCAGATCCGCCTGCGAGTGTAATTGCGACCATCCCTGCGCGCCCATTCGTCCCCGCGATTTCAACACCATAGACCACTGCATCTTGCACAAATGGCAAACTGCTAATGATATTTTCAACTTCTGTTGTTGAGACATTTTCACCTTTCCAGCGAAAGGTATCCCCGGTACGATCGACAAATTGCGTATGACGGAAACCAATATTCTTGACCAGATCTCCTGTATTAAAGTAACAATCACCCTGTTTAAATACATCTGTAAGCATAGAACTCTGACTTTTACTGGCATCTGTGTAACCATCAAAAGGGGTTCTTTTGGTAATTTTACCAATCAACAGACCTGTCTCATTACGTTTAACACGAATTAAATGGCCTTGTTGATTGCGTAGCGGTTCGCCAGCCACCTCATCATATTTCACCACAGCATAAGGCATAGGTGAAAAGCCCATGGTATTATCAAAATTGAAAACATTGCTAAAACCAATGTTTCCCTCAGATGAGGCATAGAACTCCATCACCTGTTGCACACCAAAACGTTGCTTAAACTCCATCCAGATATTAGGACGTAAACCATTACCAATCATTTTAGTCAGTCGATGATTACTATCATATGCTGATGGGGGTGTCTCCAATAAATATCGGCATAACTCCCCAACATAACCAAAAGCAGTTGCCTGAAACGCAGAAATATCTTTCCAGAACGCAGAAGCCGAAAACTTACGCCGCAACGCAATGCCGGAATAACCAGCCAAAGCCGCCCCCCAACAGACCACCATCCCCGTTGCATGATAAAGCGGCAATGTAACATAAATAATATCGTCTTTATCAAGTTGCAAGGTATATCCGAAACCACCATAAGCTTTCATAAAACGGGCATGATTAAATATCGCAGCCTTTGGTAAACCTGTTGTCCCCGAAGTATAAATCAGAAATAAACCATCACTGCCACAAATACTATTGGTCGTAGCAGGGTTATGTTTTGCAGAATTTCTAATCAAATGCATCAAGTTTTGTGTATTTTCAGGTTCACAACCCACGTCAATACGAGTATCCGCATCCGCTACCCAATAGATTGCAGCCTGTGTCAATTCAATATTGTGTTGTGACTGAGCCAGTACTTCATACATTTCCTGCCCAACAATTGCTGCTCTTGGCTTAACCAGATTAATACTGTGTTCAAGTACTCGACCACTTTGTGAAGTATTAATCAGTGCAGCAACGCCCCCTATTTTGGCCAAACCCGCAACCAAAACCAATAATTCAGGCCGGTTTTCCATTAGAACAGCAACGACATCCCCTTTACGAAAACCCTGTGCCTTAAAATAGTTGGCAATCTGATTAGCCCAAGCATTAAACTCCTGATAGCTCAGTTTTACATCTTGATAAAGCACTGCCGTACCTTGAGGGTTTTTCTTGGCTGCCTTTTCTACAGCCCAGCCTAAACCAGTCTTGGACTTGGCATTGCTATTTTGAGTAATCAATAAGCCCTGCAACATTTTTGGCAGCTTCCTAGCAATAAATGGCAGCTGATAGGCAAAACGGTTTAGAGAAATGTAATTGGTCTTGCTCATGTTCTAACTCGATATTCTACAGATAGTAAAATGCCATTTGCTGAAATGACATCATTCAAAAGAAATGCATATAGATGCTGATGACGGGATTTGTTATAAACAACCATGTTCTGAATCTATGAAATTTGGCAAATCATGTGACTTCAACGATTGCCAAGGAAATCTCCCGAGTCGATGGCGTAATCGGTAAGAAACAGTTCCATGTAAATTTGTTGCAAGCCATCCGATTTGGCTTAATGGCGTTATTTTAAAAATCCAATATTGATCACGAATGGGATCAATAGGTTTTGGCATATCGATAGAAACATCAGCAGCAACGTGGCCTTCGCCATCATCGTAACCAAGTCTTACTAATATTTTCCCTGAAGAATCACATATCTGAGACTCACCAATCATTTCAGTTTGCCAGTTGACTACAGGCAGTAAAGGGGTATTGCATTGAATTTTTCCCACATGCGCAGCATGCGCCACGGGTACGCCAGTCAACCTAGCCACTTGTCCTGGTAATTGACGTTGTTGCTCGCGATACAACGCATGTTCCGCTCTCAAGAGGCGGCCTAGCGGGCCGTACCAATTCAAGGGCATTGACCACCAACACATACCACCAAGCACCAGTTGTACCTTTTCATTGCGCACACGGGCAGCTGTCCCCATACGGGCCCACTCCCAACCAGACATAAGGCCAACTTTGCAACCTAAGCTTTGGCATTCCACGACACCATTATCTTTGCCACCAATATAAAAGTTTTGCTCCCAGGCCGTAGGAATATCCTTGTCATGCAGATGCACGACCCCATTGGGTTCAGCTAACAGATAAGTGCCATACGTATGCTTCCCCCGAATCGAGAGGAAACCACCAGCCAGAACTACACCTAGTTCTCTTGCCAAATTTCTCATCAATTGAAATGGGCGGCCATCAATTGGCTGTGGCGTGGTTCGCAAGATAGGCGAATAAACATTAGGTGAAGTAAAAGCCTCAGGAACAACGATAATCTCGGGTGCATGTTCACGATTGGCGTCGCGAATTAAAGCCTCAACTCGTTTCAGATTCGCATCAACCTCACCCAGCAATAAAGATGGCTGAATTACTGCAATTTTCGTCATGCATTTTTCTCATCTAAGCGATTATCCATAATGTGCTTACACTTACACATCCAAAACCAGTCTGTCAGAGCGTGGCAGGCTGTTACAGGTAGTAATACGTGTATCAGGGCTAGCCTTATGCTCATCGAGGTGGGTCAAGCCTTCAAGTTTGTTACATACACACGCACGACACAGTCCTCTTTCACAGCCTGAGGCAATGTGAACCCCAGCTTGCCGAGCTGCTTCTAGTAAAGTTGTACCGCCATCGACAATAATCTCTACATCACTTCGCGCAAACCAAATGACATGGTCTTTGCCATCGGTCGGGTGCTCTACACTCGGTGCGGTAAAACTTTCAGTATGAAACTGTGTTTCAGGCAAACCCAAGTCTAATAGCATGGATTTTGACGCGGCGATGAATCCTGGCGGGGCACAAACATAGACTTCACGTTGCGTGATATCTGGCACCAGTGTTGAGAGCAGTTCAGGGCTTAATTTAGCCTGCTGCATCTGTCCCCGATGTGCATCTTCCGAATTGAGCGCATCACAGATAAACTGTACGTCAAACCCTGATGCATCAGCAATTTCACGTAGTTCATGTTCAAAAATAATTGAGCTTTCATTGCGGTTGAAGTACAACAATGTCCCTCGACTATCCGGCGCCTCGCGATGTGCTTTACGCAACATACTGATGATCGGGGTAATGCCCACACCACCCGCCAAAAACAATGATTGTTGTGGCACTTCTTTCATAATAAAATCGGGTGATGATTGCGGTGTACCGACGACAATCATTGTCGAATTGGTCTTGATGTGGCCATTGATATAGTTTGAAACCCGACCATCCGCAACGCGTTTAACGGTAATTTCCAGGCTATTCCCAGCATCAATACTGTCTTTTAATAAGCTATATTGGCGAACAAGCGATTGACCATCGACCTCGACACGGACTGAAATAAATGCGCCAGCTTCCCATGTCACCTCATCCCAGCCCAAAGGCTTTTGCAGATGTATTTTAAGGGCTTGTCCCTCAGCCTGTGGATAGGCCGCTACCACTTTAACTGGCACATTATAAAACGATGCTTTTTGTAAATAGGTCATGCTGTCGGGTTGTTTATAGCGAGTACCATAAGCAATGCGACGCAGCAGTTCCATCGGTTTTTTTAGAATTTTTGTCGGCTTCCCTTGTTCAAGTTCACCAGTTGGCAAAGTGAGTTTAAAAATATTTTTAATCATATAAGGAACAACCGTTTCAAACGGTGTCACGTTATAGGGCAGCCCATATTTTAAACAAAGCTGTTTAACCAGCGGTTGAATTTCACGTTGGCGATTACAGGGTAAATCGGGAAATAAATGGTGCTCCAGATGAGTATTTAAGCCGCCATAAAATACGTCAAATGGTGGCGGGTGATCAAACTTCACTTCTTCCGCAAGCAGTTTTTTAAAATAATTATCTAGGTCGGCATACGGCGTAAAATTACTGGTTGCTAAAATTTGACGACGGAAATATTCCTCTTCCGACTCATCACCAGGGTCACTAAATAATTCGACATTCGGGGCATGATGTTCCAGCAATAAAACTGCGGTAGTCAGAAAGTAGCCCAGTACCGTACTCGCATAATTCCCTGCAAAGGTCGGCAACACTCGCTTAGGGGAGACAGAAAGCGGTTCTTTTATAAAATTTTTTAAAGCATGTTGCTGAATAAGTTTAAACGATTGGGCTAAAGTCTCTTTACTTAACACACGACGCCCTTCTGTACGTGCAGCCGATGTTCCCGTGACAAAGGTAAAATAATAACTTGGTGTTAAAGCTATCGACCAGAGTAATGGAAATTGAATAATATTATGCCCATACCAACTCTGACCAGGTTTTAAACGCAGAAATGAATAGCCTATATCATGGTCTTTACCAACAATATTGGTAAAAGGATGATGATTTTGATGGTGCATCACACGCCATTCATGCGGATCTGCAACAATCTCCCACACCCAGCGCGCAGAATGGAATTCACCACAATTTGGCAAATGGTCATAACTACCATGCATAATGTTATGACCCAGTTCAGAAAACTCTAATAAGATATGCAACGCACCCAATACTGAGCCTCGCAGTACAGCATTGGGTTTTCCACCTTGTTGAATCAGCTTATCACTACGCGCTTTAATTGCTTTTGAATACGCAGCAACATTTCTGATATGAGCTAAATCTTCATCACCAACTTTTGCTTTAGTTGTATCATATAAAGCCTTTAACTCAAGGGCTAAACTTTGATTATTACTAGAGCCATCGTTGTGTGTGGCTAACATTTGCAACCTTCCAATCTAACTTGACAACATGGTCAAAGATATAAAGGATTGCATCACAAAAGAATGACTTTATAATAGAAAACATGACATTTCGTGACATAAGTATATGCAACATCACTGGGATTTTCCACGCCATATAAATGCTGTTCGTGTACTACTTGCCGTCGGGCAATCGCATGGTTTGACCGTTACACAATGTCTAAAAAATAGTGATATTACCCTTGAAGATTTATCGAAAATTCACCATGAAATTAATGTTCAGCAAGAATTTCAAGTATTACGTAACTTAATTGATTTATTAGGTTCTGAAATCCCTATAGGGGTTGAAGCTGGTTTAAGACATCATACCACCACCTTTGGGGCATGGGGGTTTGCCATTCTCAGTAGCCCAACCATCGAAGCAGCTTTACATCTCGCCTTAAGATATTTGCAGTTGAGTTCTTTTTTTTGCAAACTCGAAACCAGTAAAGTTGGGGAACATACTGTTATCACCTTTAATCATGATAGCTTACCGCAAGATTTGGTCTATTTTCTCGCTGAGCGGGACTACACCACCATCATGTCACTACAAAAGGATATATTGCCGCTCTCACTTCCTGTCATGGAAATTAATGTCGCTCTCCCCACTCCGGTGTATGCGGATCGATTTGTAGAACTGACAGGTTATGCCATTAATTTTGACCAACCTCGCAGTTGCATTATTATTGAGACCCGTCTGTTAAATTTACCTCTGCCTCAAGCCGATCACTTTACCCGTACCTATTATGAAAAAGAATGTCAAAATCTTTGGATACGTAGAAGTACCATCGGCAAGTTTAGCCAAAAAATTCGCAATATCCTGTTATTAAAACCCTCACAAATGCCTAATATAGAGGAGATAGCAACACAGCTTGAAATCACCGTTCGGATGTTACAACGGC
This sequence comes from Acinetobacter sp. NBRC 110496, assembly GCF_000876115.1. Classification (NCBI taxonomy): domain Bacteria; kingdom Pseudomonadati; phylum Pseudomonadota; class Gammaproteobacteria; order Moraxellales; family Moraxellaceae; genus Acinetobacter; species Acinetobacter sp. NBRC 110496. The sequence goes on along the minus strand of NZ_BBTF01000031.1, from coordinate 21,853 downwards.
ATCTAGCAAGTGAAGGCATTACCTATGAGCGCTTAGTGAGTAATATTCGTGAAGATTTAGCAGAAGATTTACTTACCACAACAGAATTAACCATTGAAGAAATTGCCGCACAGTTGGGCTATTCTGAAGCTTCTGCCTTCTCTAGAGCATTTAAACGCTGGAAGAACGTTTCACCCAAATATTTTAGAGCTAACTCATCACAACTTTAAATGAATTATTTAATTTATATTGATTAACCAAGATACTATTTAACAGTGTAGCTTCGAATGATTTGCTGTCATCATTTATGCCCCTAATGCTCTTGATCTGATGGAACTTTGCTTAAATGTTGTAAGGAATCCCAAGCCGCCTGCGCCAAGCTTTCTCTATACATTTTAGGATTGGTTACTACTTTTTCAGACAACCAAGCGCGACAATAGCTTTCTGTTGCACCAATCACCAAAGACATCATTAACTCGGTTGGTACTGATTTGAATAAACTGGCATCTGCATAATTGGAAATATAACCGGCAATCTTTTGATTCCTGAGTTTATTTTTATCATTTAAGCTTTGCCCATACTCACCCTGCCGCACATTATAATGGGCAAGTAATAAAAACTGTGCAAACTTGGGCTGATCAGAGACCCAATCCGTATAACTATAAATCAGCGCATAGAGCAGTTCTTTCAGCGATTTTGCTTGTTGTAAATATTGATCTCGCAATTGTGCCTGATCATCTAAAGCCGCAAATACCAATGCTGCAACGACCCCATCTTTATTCTTAAAATGATGATAAATCGCCCCCACACTACTGTCAGATTTTTCCCTAATCATTTCAATACTGGTGGTTTCCAAACCATGTTCAAGAAAACAAGACAATGCATCTAACAAAATTTGTCTTTTTAGCAACGATCGACGTTGTGGATATAAGCGTTCCAATAACTGCTGTGCCGTTTGCATAGTTCAATCAAATTTACCAATGGTCGGAACTATTGTGTATGACTTGACCACGACTTGTAAACAGAATTATATTCTGTAAAAGAATTTAATTCTCCAAAAGGAAATCTAACCATGGCTTCAACCTTAGAATTATGGAATAAAGTCTCAGTCTTACCTGCAGGAAAGTGGACATTCACTCGACTACTGTGTGTTAAAGCCCCTTATTTCAGTAGCATCTCGCCTTTGTTTGAAGAACTAAAACCCAATTTTTGTAAAATCAGCATCAAGAAAAAGCGCTCTGTGCTGAATCATATTGGTACGGTACACGCAATTGCGATGTGCAATATGGCCGAACTGGCAGGTGGTACCATGACTGAAGTCACGGTTCCAGCAACACATCGCTGGATTCCCAAAGGTATGACCGTTGAATATTTAAAGAAGGCCGAATCTGATCTGGTTGCAATCGCTACCCCTGTTGATGACCATTACGATTGGGACAAAGCTGGAGAATACTTGGTGAATGTCGATGTCCTTAATCAGCACAATGAAAAAGTTTTCCATGCCACCATTACCATGTGGATTTCCAAAAAGAAGAAATAAAATAAAATAAAAAGCCCTGAAGCAAATGTATTCAGGGCTTTTTTTAAGGCTTTATGGCTTACTTTTTAAAAGGCAGTGCATATTTAAAAATACGCCCAACCACTTCACTAAACTGCTTCACAAAGCTGGCATTGTTATAATGCAGACCATATTTTTCACACACGGCTTGCACTTTGGGAGCAACTTGGCGATAGCGACGTGCAGGAATATCTGGGAATAGATGATGTTCAATCTGATGACTCAAATGCCCAGTTAGGATATGGAAAGCTTCTGATCCCGTAAGATTAGATGAGCCACGGATCTGACGCATATACCAATGTCCGCGGCTTTCATCTTTTAAAATCGACTTCGGAAAAACCTCAACATCCTTGGTAAAATGGCCACAGAAAATAATACTGAATGTCCAAACATTACGAATCCCATTCGCCACCAAGTTACCTGCAAATACAGGGAGTGCTGCTGGGCCTGCAATCAATGGGAAAAATACATAGTCCTTAAACACTTGTTTCATGATTTTCTTTTGTGCAGGCTGCCATTCACGTTTAAATTCAGCCATGCTTTTACGCTTATACAGCACTTTACCCAATTCAAGGTTTTGAATTGCGACGCCCCACTGGAATAACAGACTAAAAGGCACAATATAAATAGGCTGAATTAAGGTAAATTTCGACCAACGCTGTTCTGGGAATAAACGAAATACACCATAACCAACATCGTCATCCATGCCTTTTACATTGGTATAGGTATGATGTTTATAATTATGGGTTTGGCGCCAGTTATCTGACGTTCCAACCGTATCCCATTCATAGGTTTGACCGTTAAACTTCGGATCATTCATCCAGTCATATTGACCATGCATGACATTATGACCCAACTCCATGTTTTCCATGATTTTGGCAAAGCCTAATAACCCAGTACCTAACAACCATGCTGGTGGAAACCATCCTAAGAACAGGCAAGCACGTCCAGCCAAACTGCTATAGCGAATGGTAGAATAAACACGGCGGATATACCGAGCGTCTTTTTCACCCAAATCATCCAGTACCTCTTGTTTGATTTGATCCAATTCACGAGCAAAAGCATCTAGTTCTGCAGTCGTTAAATCCCGATTTTTTGGATTTTTAAAAAATTCATTTTTAACAAGCATGTTCATAATCAATGACTCTCTTATAGATCAATCACAAGATCAGACTGGGCTGAATTGACACAAATTTTTAATAACTGCGTTGGTTCATTATTGACAGCTCCATTCAACAAGTTCTTGGTTGCCCCCTGCACCTTATTACATGCACATTTATTACAAATGCCCATCCGACAACCATGATCCGGCTTGATCCCTTGATGTTCCAAGCTTGTAAGAATCGACTGCCCTTTAGGAATGGCAATGGTTTTATTGGATTGCGTCAACGTAACGTTAATAAAGCCAGTCTCGGATTGCTCTTGCTCAAATTGGCTTAAGCTAAATGCTTCTGTGTGCAGTGCGGCAGCATTCTGAAACAGACTTTCTGCTGTTGCAGCAAAACCTGAGGGACCACAGGCATACACGGTGGTTTCATTTAAAGATACCAATTGATCAACATGACTCTGATTTAAACGTGAGTCCTGCTCTTGGGTATATAAAATTTGAGCGCTAAATTTTGAAAAATTTTCTGACACTTCTTTCAGATATTCAGCATAGGCCGCATCTGCATGAGTTTTTACCCAATACATCAATTGGACCGTCGTAGTATTCAATTGTTTTGACTGACATAAAGCTTCAATCAAACTCAACATGGGCGTGATACCACTTCCTGCAGCCAGCAATAATAAGTGAGGGGTTACAACAGATTGCTGCATCTCGCCGTAGGGATGCCCTAAGCGTAAAATGTCACCTGCTTGGCTTTGCTCAACCAACCATGAACTCACCAAACCTTGATCCACTTTTTTCACGGTTAAACAAAGATGATCTGCATCGACTTGCATCATGCTATAAGTCCGTTCGTAATGACGCCCTGCAATCTCGAGCGTCACAGGGTGATGCTGCCCTGCAACCCCTCGAATAACATGTCGGTTGCATTGCAACATTAGACTGACCGTATCTTTTGCCACAATTTGTTTTTCTACGATTTTGGCAAGAGGCTGATTAATGGACCACAATGGATTGATTTTCTGTAACCAAAAATTGGCGTCATGGCTATTCATGACACTTTGAGCCAACGAATTAAATAGAGAATTTCTCTTTTCAATTGCTTGCATGAGCAGTTTTACTCTGGTTGTTTGCTAATTATTATACATATGTATATATATTTGTATATACACTCGTATAAGAATTTACATTTCACAAGTCCACAGACAATCGTTATAATCCCGAGTAGCTTACTTATATATTGAAAACAATGGTTCATTCTTCTTTTTTACCGCTCGGCAATGACAACGTAAATGAACAAGATGTCATTCCCATGAAATCTCCTGTGCGCTCTGTAGGTAGAAAAGCAACCATTACCAAAGAAGAGCTGTTTCAGGCCACACTGAATCTGATCGGCCCACAAAAAAGTATTGCCTCTCTCAGCTTACGTGAAATTGCACGTGAAGCTGGTATTGCACCCAATAGTTTTTATCGCCATTTCAAGGACATTGATGAACTGGCTATTGCCTTGATTGATCAATCTGGCTTGGTGCTGCGCAGAATTATTCGTGAAGCTCGCTTGCAGGCTTCAAAGCAACACAGCGTTATCCGCAGCTCGGTAGAAGTGTTTATTCAACAATTGAATACCGATGAAGGCAACCTGAGTTTGTTATTACGCGAAGGCTATACGGGCTCAACCTCATATAAAGCAGCGGTTGATCGGCAACTCAACTTCTTTCAGCAAGAGCTTCAAGAAGACCTGATTCGTTTAGAACAAATGAACAACAGTAAAATCAGTCATGCCGATCTTGTCGCTAAGGCCATTACTCAATTGGTGTTCAATATGGGGGCAAAAGTGCTGGATTTGCCTGTTGAACAGCGTACCGAAGTCGCTGAACAGACCATGGTGATGATCCGTATGATTCTAGAAGGCGCACGTCATATTGATAAAATGGAAATTGATTAAGCTCAATTATCGGCTTAAACTCTCCGAATGTAATCAAAATCATACTTTTGTCCTTTAGCATAACAACAACTCAAATCAGGCATATAGATCATGAATCTACTTAATGACCGTCAAAGTATCATCGCCAGTTTTATTCTGATGTCTTTATTTTTAATGATGGTCATTCCTTTACATCTGTTACCGAGTTTTTTTGCTGGTTTTCTGGTCTTTGAAATTATTAATAGCTTAAGTTCAATTGTTGAGAAGCATATTGATGGACAACGGGCACGAATCTTTATCAGTATTATCTTAGGCGTAGCCACTATCGTTTTGCTTGGTTTCTTTATTACCAGCCTGATTAGTTTTGTGATCTATGATCTAAAAGGAACCGGGCTTAATTCATTTAACTTTAAAATTGATCAAACACTGATTAAGTTTCAGACGGAGATGAGCCAGTATTTACCAGGTTATCTACCGCATAGTGTTGCCGATATCAAGAACCAGATTTTATCCTTTATCAAAAATAATATTTCGATTGTCAAAAATACAGGCACAGATATTCTGCACAACCTTGCGACCATGGTCATTGGCCTGATTGTCGGTATTTTGGTATCGATTCAGAATTTTAAACAACATGCGCCACAACCTGCATTTAAAGCTGCAATTTTGCATCGCATTCAAAAGCTCTCAATTTCATTTAAGAATGTGGTATTTGCCCAAGTAAAGATCTCCCTGATCAATACTGGTCTGTTTATCATTTTCGTTTTTATCGTTTTACCGATTTTTAATATCCACTTGCCTTTTGCGAAGACGCTGACCATTCTGACTTTTATTTTTGGCTTACTTCCTATTATTGGTAACCTGATCTCAAATACCTTGATCATCATGGCAGGCTTAACCATTTCGCTGTCTGTGGCAGCCATCGCTCTTGCCTATCTGGTGATTATTCACAAGCTTGAATACTTCATCAATGCCAAGATTATTGGTACTAAAATTAATGCCAGTGCATGGGAAGTGTTATTGGCAATGCTGATTTTTGAATCCATTTTTGGATTAAGTGGTTTAATCGTTGCCCCTATTTTCTATGCTTATATCAAATTGGAATGCAAAGATGCGGGGCTGATCTAAGCAATGCTTAACATGCAAAAAGACCCTTTTTCGAATGCAATGATCCATGAGTCTGAATTAAAACAGCTATTATCAAAAAGAGAATAGATGATAAGCAAACTTACAAAAGCCTAGACAACAAAAACACTCAAGTGCACATTCAAGCGATAAGCTAGTGATGTAATGAATGGTTTTTATTCACAATGTTTCATCACATTAGAATTGAATGAGGTAACTATGAATTCTTCAACAGCAAAAGCTTTAAAAGTATATACACGTAATAATTTAGATGACTCGATCAAAGAGTCCACCATAAAAATCTTAAATCAAATCCTTGCCAACTTAATTGATCTTTCCTTGCTAACCAAGCAAGCACATTGGAATATGCGGGGGAGCAACTTTATTGCAGTGCATGAAATGTTAGATATGTTTAGAACATCACTCATCACTCACTTGGACAATGTCGCCGAACGTGCCGTACAGATCGGTGGGACCGCACTGGGCACAACGCAATCGGTTGCTAAAAGTTCACATCTCAAACCTTATCCCGTCACGATTCATGCCGTACAGGATCATTTAAAAGAACTGGCTGATCGCTATGGCGTGGTCGCCAATCATTTACGTGACACGATTGACGAAATTCAAGATCCCATTTCTGAAGATATTATCCATGCAGCACTCGAGGATCTGGATCAATATTTATGGTTCTTGGAAGCCAATATTGATCACTAAAAAGTATTGAAAATAAACAAGAGGACTGTAATGGTCCTCTTTTTTTATTGCTAAAACTTAAAAACGATATCCTATTTTTAGTCCGTAGCCTAAAAGATGGTTATTTTCAAATTTTGCAATCGATTTTGACGTTCCAAATACTGATGCGGTTTGAGCATCTGCATCGCCAACTTTAAGATATTTCATCCCGCCTGCGATGAAGTACTGATTATTGGGGCTATACTGCACACCTAAACCTGCTCCCCAATACCCCTTGGTTGGCCCTAGACTAGAGGCTGGATGCCCTGCTCCAGAGTCCCATAATAGAGAACCATTAGCAGACCAGTGTTGATTCATCTTATAACTCAAACCTATTGAGGCTGAGAGCTGATCTTTCGCATAGGTCAATAAATCAAAACCATTCGGATTATCAGGCGCTAAACCTTGTTTTCCTAAAACTTCAGAAATATCTCCAAATTTTGCAGGCCTAAAGGAAAACTGCTTCCAGTTCACCCATCTAATGGAACTCAACATGATCAGTTGCGGAGCTAATGCAGTTTGCAAATCAAGATTCACAGATTGTGGCGTAATAACTTTGGTTTTTGATCGCTCATTAAAATAAGCAGCTTCAGGATTGTTATCTTCAATTGCTAGAATATTACTTTGCCCAAACTCATTTGTGGCTAATTGATGGGTTATTTGGGAACGATAGCTTATTGTAGCTTTTGAGGCACTCCGTGGAATTTGGTAAGAAATACCTGCGATATATCCTGTTGCTCCTCCCTCCTGTAAGTTTGCATTATAGTGTCCTAATGCATTAGTTCCGCCACCTGCGGTTCCACGAACCTGTATATTGGTTTGAAACGTTTGATAGGCACCACCTAAAAACAAATTCCAATTCTCATCGGGCTGATAACCAGCCAAAAACGAAATATTTTTTGCACTGGCCTCCACCTTCGTATTCTGCCTACCACTATAAAATAACCCAGATTCATCAGTTCGATGCGGATCAGAGGTTGCAAAGGCAACATTTGCTCCAAAAGGCTCATCATAAATCAAGCCAAAAGAAAAATGCGGATTCAGTTGAAGCTTAAGTGCCATCTGGACCGAATAATAACTTTCAGCCATATCACTGATGACACCACCACCATTTGCATTATTGGCTCTGCCTGAGATTGTGGGATCTACTACGGAAAAGCCTGCTTCAAAATAGTTATGATTCTGTAAAAAAGCAGAAATCGGTTGTGCTGTTCTTTCTAAGCCTGCTGCAAAAATAGAAGTTACAGGCAAACAGAGGGTAAGAGTGACCAGCTTTATTCTGTAATTCATCACCATCGCATTTCCTTTATTAAAATAATTTTAGTTATTCCATTCAATTAAAGGGTAAATATATTTATATCTGTGTGGAAAATGGCTAAATAAAAGGAAAAATCCATTTCTTTTTTTAAGCGCAATGACTTATTTTTTTATTCCCACACAATGGATCTTTTTTGATTTGCCCAAGATTCAAGATAAGGTTCATATTTTTCTTCGATCTTATTCCGTTTTATTTTCATGGTCGGGGTCAACAAATCGTTTTCCATTGTCCACGGTTCATCAATCACAACCATAAAACCGAGTTTTTCATGAGGCTCTAAGGATTTATTTATACTTTCTTTTAATTCATTAATTGCTAATTCAATCACCTCACGTTTATTCCCATGATTCAGCTGAGCTCTAACCTCTTCAGCTAACATCATAAATGCCACGGGTTGATGCTGACTTGAGCCCCCGACACAAACAGATTCAATGAAATCATGTGCAGCTATTTTTTGTTCAATCGGTACTGGCTTAACATATTTTCCTTTTGATGTTTTAAAAATATCTTTGACTCGCCCTGTAATTTTTAAGCAACCTGTATCATCAATTAATCCCATGTCACCCGTCCTAAAAAAGCCATCCTCCGTCATATCTTCAGCTGTTTTTTCAGAATTCTTGTAATAACCCAACATGGTTCCTGGGCTCTTGACCAAAATCTCACCATTACTATCAATTCTACACTCCACTCTAGAGTGCGCATGTCCAACATAACCACTCTGATATTGTCCAACCCTTGTAAGATGAGAATAACCACAGTTTTCAGTCATCCCATAAATTTCAAGCAGTTCCAATCCTAAATTTCGGTACCATTTAATGACGCTTGCAGGTAATGGTGCTGAACCAGTAAGTGCCACTCGAATATGATTTAAGCCTAACTTACTCAATAATTTTTTCTTTAATACACCACTCAAGATTGGCAACTTAAAAACCATACGTTGCATTGATGGGGAAATCTTATGATTAATTCCAGATTGAACTTTAATCCACAAACGAGGTACTGTAAGAAAAACCGTTGGTTTCGCTCGCTTTAAATCTTCAATAAATGTCTCTTGAGAATTAGAAAAATAAATAGTGCAAGCATTAACAATTGGAATAGATTGAACTAATATCCGTTCCGCAATATGAGCAAGAGGCAAATGTGAAAGTAGACGATCATTTGAATTAATTTCAAATGCATTTTTCAACTCTTCTACAGGTGAAAGTAAAGTCTCAAAACTTTGCATCACACCTTTCGGCCTTCCTGTACTACCCGAAGTATAAATAATAGTTGCAACCTCTTTGGCATTAGGAAAATCGATTTGTTTCAAAGGATCAGTTATAGAAACTATTTCTTTCCATGTTAATCCATCAAACTCAGGTGCTTGTGGCAAAAAAATACATGGCATATTTTTTGAAATTACATTCTTTACCTCATTCCAGCTATCTCCTACGGCATCCAACTTTCCAATAAATAAAAGTTTTGCTTCACTATGCTCTAACACATATTTAATGCCTTCACTATTGAAGGTACTATATAATGGAACTGAAATATGCCCTGCCAGCCAGATTGCTAGGTCAGCCATGATCCAATGAGCACTATTTTTTCCAAAAATAGCAATTTTACTTTTTGGCTCAAGCCCTAATTTATTGATATATGTTGCCATACAACGCACTTGGTACGCTACTTGAGCCCATGTGTAGTGCTCGACCTTTCCATTAGGTAAAGGTTGTATCAAATAATTTTTATGAGGCTTTTCCTTTTCCCAATGAGCTAAATAATGAATATGTGTAGATGAAGCATCTAAAATGACATCCGTAGTTTTTATTTCCATTAAAAGACCCTACCACCTTAATAATAAAAATAAATGCATTTATTTTAAATCCATCAAAATTAAAAATGCACTCAGAGAATAAAAATCACATAAATTACCCAATATGATTCAACCTATGTTTCAAACATCTTAATAAATTAAAAAATTACCGTCTAAAACAAAGTTCAAATCATTCAACATTATTTAAAAATAAATAAAAATGACAAAAAATTCCAAAAAAACACATTAATTTTGTCAAAAAAACATTATATGCCAAACATATATACACATTAGGACAATACTTAAGATCCCTTGAAAACTGAATCAAAAAACATTATTAATAGGCATATACAAATCATTAATATCTATCAAAACCGTTAACAATGATTCTTAATTCTAGATTTAAGAATGAATTTCTATAATTTTAATTACAAGGTATACCCTAATGTTGGATTATTTAAAAAATCAGACCCCACATCTAAATTTTGATTTAATCGATGGTATTTTAACTATTTCAATTCTGCGCCCCAAAGCTAAAAATGCATTAAATAGTGAAATGTATACACAACTCGCTCAAGCATTTATTGATGCAGATGAAGCAACCGATATACATGTGATTATTCTACGAGGTAATGAAACGGATTTCACCGCAGGCAATGATATGAGCTACTTTTTATCTTTGGCTCAAACACAAGCAACCACTTTGGATGAAGATATCTTTCCTCCATTTCATTTCTTAAAGGCATTAGCGCAATGCTCAAAACCAATTATTGCTGCAATTCGAGGATGCACTATAGGGGTTGGTGTAACATTACTGTTTCATTGTGATTTAGTCTTTGCAGAGGACAATGCTATATTCCAACTTCCATTTGTCAATTTGGGTCTCTCTGTCGAAGGTGCCACAAGCTTATTTATGACACCTCAAGCTGGCTATCATCTTGCCGCGGAATTACTCCTGACTGGCGAAAAGTTTAATGCTGAGAAGGCACTCACAGCTCGGCTGATTAACCAGATTGTTCCAGATGCTTATACGTATGCTCACCAACAAGCGCAAAAAATGGGGCAACTCTCATTAACCTCACTTAGAATCATCAAAAAACAAATTAAATTTCCAATTGAACAAATTCTTCAATGTATCGATCAAGAAGCAGAAATTGTAGCAACACGGATTAAATCGGCTGAAACGCTAGCAGCAGTGAGTTCCTTTTTACAAACGCGTTCACTAGAGTTTCCACAATTTCCTAAAAACTATTCATAAATAAATCACTGCGTCTCAATCAAACCCATCAATTTAAAAACCTTGAAAATAAAAAAGCACCTGATTTTTCAGATGCTTTTTTATTGCATTTCGTCGTGTTAAGGTTTAACAACAACCAAAACTTGAATTGCTTCTGGCGTCACAGAAAGACCATCTAGGAGACCTAGGCCCTCTTTCTGGAATTTCTGTAAACGCTCAATTTCATCTTGACGAATACTTGGATTAAATTGCTTGAGATAGCTTAAACGATCAATTTCATACTGCCATTTGCCGCTGTAATGCTCTTTGGCTTGCTGCATTAACTCTGGTAATGATCCTTTTGCAATCTCTAAAGCTTGTGCATAACGTGACTCAATCACTTCACGGCGTGCTTTCACCACTTGGCGACAGCTATTGCCATCAAGATGATGCAGATATGGACGTAAAATGCTTGGATCGATCTTGGCAGACAAGTCCTGACCATTTTCACTGAGTAATACACGAATCAATTGTTTCGGTAAACTTGATGGCAAGTTCAATGCCTTTGGTGCAACCACATCAACTTTGAACCAGACTTCAAGTAAAACTGAACCTTGTTTCAAAGCATTGGATTTCAGCAAAGCCACATTGGTACTACCGAATGATTGTGTACGGATCATTTCCATCACACTTTCAATAAACGGATGTTCCAAAGTCAAATATTGCGCATCTTCACGGATCTGTGCCTGATCACGATAGAAGGTTGCTGTCATACCTTCTTCGTCCAAAGTGAGACCTTGAACCTGCATTTGATCCGTTGGCTTGATGATCACTGTACCGTTGCTCTGCTCATCAAAGTCAATATTGGTGGATGACATGAAACGCTTCACAAACATTGGCAGAGTGGTATTGTCATCATAATCTTCAAGCGCTTGGACAATCCCCTGCGCCACGATTGGACGACAAGAGTTATACTCGAGCAAACGGTCACGACCTGCCTGTAGTTCTGCTTCCAAGGCTTGACGTTGTACATTGACTTCTTCCAGTAAATCTTCAAAAGTCTGGCCTTGATCTGCCAATAAACAATCCTTCAATTCAACAATGAAGTTCTCTTGTAACGTTTGTGCAGTTGGAGAAATATTGCTGAAAATATTGAGCGCTTCGTTATACCAGCGGAACATACGCTCCTGTGCTGTACCCATCAGATAGGGCACATGAATTTGAATCCGGTTTTCCTGACCAATACGATCCAGACGACCAATACGCTGCTCCAATACATCCGGGTTTGCAGGCAGGTCAAATAAGATCAAATCACTGGCAAACTGGAAGTTACGACCTTCCGAACCAATTTCCGAACAGAGGAGAATCTGAGCACCATAGCTATCTTCAGCAAAGTAGGCTGCCGCTTGGTCACGTTCCAATAAGCTCATGCCTTCATGGAACATCGCGGTACGAATACCCGCATGTAAACGCAGTACATTTTCAAGTGCTTCAACTACAGGGCCGCTACGCGCGATCAACAACACTTTTTTGTGTTTTAACTCTTTGCGTAGCACTTCCATTAACCACGGCACACGCGGATCATTTTCCATCCATGCACCATCGAGTTGACCTTCTTCTGGCCACATTTGCTCGCGCATTTTGCCATCAAATGACCAGTCTTCTGGTGCTGGCAAAGGCGCTGGCTGGCAATCACGACCAGGGAAGCCTTGAATCGCTTCACGGGTGTTACGAAACAAGATACGACCTGTGCCGTGACGGTCTAATAATTCGTGAATCGCACGCATACGCTGTTCAGGCTGATCATCAATACGATGACCCAATAAGCCATCCAATGCAGCAAGATGCTCTTCTGTCAACGCTTGATCTGACATCAACACTTCAGCAATTTTAGCGGTATGTTGATATTGCTCTTCCTCATCAAGGAAACGGTCAAGACTACTGAAACGTTGCGGATCAAGTAAACGAAGACGGGCAAAATGGCTTTCAACCCCTAACTGTTCCGGCGTTGCCGTGAGCAGTAATACGCCTGCGGTCTGTTCTGCCAGTTCTTCAACAAGGTCATAGCGATCATTACCGCCCTCTTCCTCACTCCACATCAAGTGGTGCGCTTCATCCACAACCAGCAAATCAAAACCAGCTTCCATGGCTTGCTCACGCAAGTCATCATGGTCAACCATCAGGTCGACACTGGCAATAATGCATTGTTCAGTCAGGAATGGATTCAGCTCAGGATCATGTTCTTTGATCGAAGCAGTGCGGGTTAAATCGAATAGCGAGAATTGCAAATTGAAACGGCGACGCATTTCAATCATCCACTGATACTGCAATGAATCAGGCACTAAAATCAGGATACGTTCTGAACGTCCTGTTTTCAGTTGTTGGTGGATAATCAAACCTGCTTCAATGGTTTTGCCTAGGCCCACTTCATCCGCTAACAAGACACGTGGTGCAAAACGCTTACCGACTTCATGTGCGATATAAAGCTGATGTGAAATCAAGCCCACACGTGCACCGAGAAAACCACGTAAAGGGCTGGTATGCATTTGTGCTTGCAACAACATCGCTTCAATACGCAGGTCATACCATTCTTTATAATCGACTTGGCTGGCCAACAGACGTTCTAAAGGTTTTGACAGTTGGATTTGTGCACCGATACGGGTTTCGTTCAGTGACTTGCGCTCTTGTTCGCCATCTTCCAATGTACGAACCACATCATAACGAAGTACGCCATGACGATCTTCAATCGACTCAACAATCCACTTAAGGCCTTCTTGGTCTTGGACTTCATCGTTTACATTAAAGATGATGCGAGATAAAGGCGCATTGTTGCGTGCATAGACGCGAGTTTCATCACTTTTAGGGAATAAAATGCTGATAGAACGTTCATCTACATCAATAAGAACCCCTAAACCGAGTTCAGTTTCAGTATCTGATAACCAACGTTGACCAATAGCAAACTGCTGCAATTTTTCCACCTTTATCTCAAGTTAGCCTACACATTTTATGCCCTGACCCAAATAAAAGTTAAGGCATTTTATGTAGTTTTCAACGATGTATTTTGACACAAAGCGCAATCAAATAGCGTGCATCACATCGTGTTTCATAAAAAAGTTTTTAGACTAAAACGGTACAGGACAATCGAATGTCAATTGTGCACCTGTTTTAGGATGAGCGAAGCTTAATTGCGTTGCATGTAAGCACAAACGCGCATAAAGCTGCTGCTGTTCGGGTGTGGCATATAAGGTATCACCCAGAATCGGATGACCTAAATATTGCATATGCACACGAAGCTGATGCGAACGCCCTGTAATCGGAATCAGTTGAACTCGAGTTACAGTTTGTCCTTGAATTTCTAAATGTTCGATCGCTTGCCATTCTGTTAATGCAGGTTTGTGATAAGAGGCATCCACAATATGTAAGGGTGGACGGCTTGGATCATAAATTACAGGAATATCGACGGTGCCCTGACCTTCTAAATGCCCAGCAACCAAAGCTTGATAAATTTTGGAAGTCTGACGATCCTGAAACTGACGTGAAATCGTGCTCTGTCCAAATTTGGATAGGCCAAAGACCAAGATACCTGAAGTGTCACGATCTAGACGATGAATCAGTAAGGTTTTGGGTTCTAGTTCTAATAGACGATTGATTAAACAATCTTGTAAATCTGGCGTTTTCCCTGGCACAGTGAGTAAGCCTGCAGGTTTATGGATGACCATAAAATCTTCATCACGATGAATCAAATGTTCACTTAGAAAATCACTCAAGGTAGCCTTCCAACGACTGGATGAAAACAAGCGGGCAATCATAAAAAGCTTAGCGCTGAATTACAATGCATGACACGTATTTTTACTAATTTTTTTCGTGTTTCTCTCGATATTTCATCCAGAATCGAATTTAAATGATGATTTAGGTTTGTTGCTCTAGAAATTGTTGAATTGCATACTGGGCAATTTCTGCATCTTGAAAAGATTGTACCCCCGAAATCCCTACAGCACCGACCACCTGTGCTTGATACACAATCGGCTCTCCGCCTTCTAGCATGCCTTTTGCCGCATTAATCGTTAAAAAGCCAACTTTTCCATCACGGATCATATCTTCTGATACCTTGGTTGCTCTACGGCTGACCGCAGCAGATTTGGCTTTTTCTTGACAAATCTCTGTTGAGAGTACCGACGCACCATCCATGCGCTTCATCATTAACAAGGTTCCACCGTCGTCCACAACTGCAATGCTGACATTAAAGCTATGCGCTGTTGCATATTGCAAGGCTGCATCAACCAGAATTTCCACATCAGCGGACGTTAAATAATGTTTAGTTTTCATGTTTTACTCCATTCCTATGGGTTTCTTATAAAAAAGCTTTTAGATGTGATACAACTGCAATCTACAGCCTACGCAAGCCCAAAGCACAGCCTAAGACCAGCGCAAATATAGTTTATTATTCAAGCATTATTTTAGCTGGCGGTACAATAAAGATTATTTATCTTTTTTGTTCATCGCTAAGGTTTATCCTATAAACAGGTAGCAAATCAGTACGGTTGCATTAAGGCCAATCCTTATTTTTTTAATACCTTAAGCTTTCTATTCATTTCAGATTAAAGATATATCCATTAAAAAAGCCCGAATAAATCGGGCTTATGTATGTATCGCAGCGTTATTTCATTTCAGCAAAGGTTTCTTTTGCTGCCTGAATGGTCTCTGCAATATCCTGATCAGAATGCATTGATGAAATAAAACCAGCTTCAAATGCTGATGGTGCAAGATAGACGCCACGCTTTAACATGCCGTGGAAGAATTTCTTGAATGCTTCAACATCACAAGCCAACATTGAATCAAAGCTGGTGATATCTTCTTGATCGGTAAAATACAAACCAAACATACCGCCAACTTGCTGGGTTTTAAATGGAATCCCCGCTTCGTCTGCCGCAGCCTGTAAACCTGCCAGTAATTTGGCTAACTGTGCTGAAAGCTTGTCATAAAACTCAGGTTCACGAAGATGCTTGAACATCGCAATGCCTGCACGCATGGCCAATGGGTTACCCGACAAAGTTCCTGCTTGGTAAACACCACCTAATGGTGCAATGCATTCCATGATTTCACGTTTACCGCCGAAAGCACCGACCGGTAAACCCGCACCAATAATTTTACCCAAAGTGGTTAAATCTGGTTTCACGTTATAGACCGATTGCGCACCGCCCAAAGCGACGCGGAAACCCGTCATCACTTCATCAATAATGAAGACTGATTTGTATTCATCACACACATCACGAATCGCCTGCAAGAAACCATCGATTGGTGTCACCAAGTTCATGTTACCTGCAACAGGCTCAATGATCACACCTGCAATCTCATGACCAAACTTGCTAAAGCATTCTTTCAGCGCTTCGATATTATTATATGGCAGCGTTAAGGTATGTTTGGCAAAATCAGCAGGCACCCCTTTTGACGTTGGCTCACCTTCGCCTAAAGTCAGTAAACCTGAACCTGCTTTTACCAATAGTGAATCGGAATGACCGTGATAACAGCCTTCAAATTTCACAATTTTGTCACGGCCAGTATAGCCACGTGCCAGACGAATCGCGGTCATGGTTGCTTCTGTACCTGAACTGGTCATACGCACCAACTCAATGGATGGCATAATGTCACAGATCGTATCTGCCAGCGTCGTTTCGTGCACAGTTGGCGCACCAAAACTTAAACCATCTTCCGCCGCAGTTTGTACTGCTTGAATAATATCTGGATGTGCGTGACCCAAAATCATTGGGCCCCATGAACCGACATAGTCTACGTAGCGTTTGCCATCAACATCCCACAAATACGCCCCTTTTGCCTTTTCGATAAAGACTGGCGTACCGCCAACACCGTTAAATGCACGTACAGGTGAGTTAACCCCACCTGGAATATGTTTATTTGCTTGTTTAAATAGCTGTTCTTGCTTTGGAGATAAGCTCATAAAAGACTCAACCTAGAATCGAGGACGAGGAACGTTGTCGTTCCGAGAAACAATAAAGGTTCCGCGAAGCGGATACATATAATTAGTCAAATAACTTTGCCCATGCATCTACACGAGCAGGAATTTCGGCTGTTGATCGGCCTAATATATCACTAATTACTGCACAAAGGCTCGCACCAGCCTCAATCACCACTTGAGAATTTTCAACGGTCAACCCGCCAATCGCACAAATCGGTACAGCAAACTTTTGTTTCGCCTGCTGAATGACTTCGATGCCTACATTACCCGCTTCTGGTTTGGTTGAGGTGGCATAGACCGCACCAAATGCCACATAAGTCGCCCCATCCGCAATTGCCTTTTCAGCCAGTTCTAATGAGTTTAGACAAGTCCGCCCAATAATCACACCTGATGGCAAACGTGTAGCCGCATCGCTAATTTCACCATCGGACTGTCCAAGATGCACACCTAAACCAAATTGTTCAGCCAGTGCCAAATTATCATTAATCACAAATGGGACTTGATGCTTTTCACAAAGTGCTTTGATCTGTTCGACTTCACTTGGCTGATCAGCTTTTGCTACTTTTTTACGACGATATTGCAGAATCGCAATCTGTCCTGTTGCTAGAGCCACATCTAATTTTTCTAATAATAGTTGGATTGGATCATCATTGGTAATGAGGTATAGACCGCGCATAAATCACTCAGTTAGAACACTTTTCAATTGATACTGTAAAGAATATTGATGTCATAAGCTATATTGATTGTGCATAGAAGCTCTGATTGCTACCAAGATCAATAAAGCACTTTAAATTTTGCTATTGGTGAAACTACAGTACAGTTCGATCTATATTACATTTCATCGGATAGTTGTCTAAACGAGTCATTTTTTTATTTTTGCTCATTTTCGTGCTCATGAAGCTATTATAAAATAACTGAAATCATTTGATTTCTTTCCGTGGTTTTAGATGGATCTAATCAAGCAAAGAGCAGTCATGAAAGTCTTGGAAAAAGTTCAAGATATTGATGACTGGGTCATGTTTTTGGAACATCTGAATCATGCTTTTAATATACAATTGTCTCAGCTTCTAGCAGTTGATCTGCAAGTCCAAGCACTGTCTTTTAGTGTACATCATGGTCTTAGTATTGATGCAGATTATCTCAATCAAGTGGCTTTGACCAATGTACGCCTAGAAATTGACGATGACCCACGTTTAAAAAAATCAATCTCAGCCCCATTTCAGGGCTGGATGCATGATTCACAACATTTTACAGAACAAGAAATTAATCAAACACAAGTCTATCAGCAGGTCTTACAACCACTGAATATACAATTTGGTTCTGCAATCCAACTCATTTATGATCAAAAAATTTGTGTGATCTTGGCACTCCTGACCAGCCCGCATCGTGGGGCGTTGAGCAGTTCAGAATTACAACCTGTTTATGACATGCTACCGATGTTGCAACAAAAAATTCAGCAGCATCGTCATCATTTTGAATATTCAACGCGGACTCTATTAGGCTCTCAGCTGATCCAAAAAATTAAACAACCAATTGCAATCATCAATTTGAATGGAACTGTCTTAGAGTTAAATGATGAAGCAAGACAATTATGTGAAAACAATCCGCACCTACGTATTGATCAACGAAGCTTCACTTTTAATGAATATTGCCAAAGCCTGTTTAGTCGGCATTTATTTGAGTTAGAGCACAATTACAATCATTATCAAACATTGGATTATGCTCAACGGACTAAAACAATGATGCTTGACCATGATTTATTTTTAACCTTGGATTTACTCATTCCTGAAAAAGCGCATAAAATTTTTGGTTTACGTCCTGTCGTATTAGCGACCTTTTCTTGTTTGAAACACAAGGCTAAATATCAAAGAGAGCTATACACACAGATTTTCCTCTTTACACCTGTAGAAAATAAAATCTGTGAACAGTTGTTGGACTCCAAAACATTAAAAGAGATTTCGCATACTTTCAACATTCAACTGGATACTGTCCGAAAACATTTACAATCAATTTTTACCAAAACCAGAACACATCGACAAAGTGAGTTGGTACAGTTATTAATGAAGTTTGTCTGAAATTTAAAAGTTCTAACGACAAACACTTTTTCACAATCTCAGTTGATAAAATTAGATTAGCTGACATTGCATTGTCCATCTTCGATCAAGTTTTGCAAAAGTCGAATTCATAGGACAAGCTACATAAATAATACTTCGTTTAGGCTTTTGGATTTCATCCGTACGTAAGTTAGTTGTATTTAAGTGAACAAAATCATGGCTACCAGAAGCATAACCATCTCCTTCCCACCATAAAATTTTAATATTTTGTCCACAATTATTAGTGAAATAGTCATAATTATCAGATGAAGTATCGTCATATTTAATACAATAATTTAGATTACTAAATGTCTTTTTTCCTGTTTTTATCTGCTGCTGTGCGATTTGTTGACTTGCTACACCAGTCCAAAGGGTTGTACTTTGTTCAGCATCCAATGTCCCACCCAATGTAACGACATCTACAACTGGACCAACAATAAGTGAATATGCCCCATAAAATGTTCCCCATCCATAATTTCCTTTTTTAATCTCATCCTTGCTTTCTCCAAGCATTTGCATGGTTGTACATCCACTTAACAAATTTAAAATCATTACAGATAAAATAGTTTTTGAAAGATTTAACATATATGCTCCTTTTTTTAAATCATTAAAACTTCGTATTAAAATTTTTAAGTGTACAAATACCTGATTGCTCCTCAATTTTTGTGGTCCTAGCAAATTCAGTTTTTCCAAACTCTCGACCAATATATTTAAAACTTTCGTCAATTCTTGATATTTCAAGATCCTACGTTCTCTCACAACTTAAGCGAGCAATTACTTCATTAACTGTGCTAGGTTATATTGTGGTTGACCGTGCCGATAAAAATGGCTTGAGAATTGCTGTAACTCATCTTTATCAAAAGACATAAATTCCGGAATGCAATCATCTCCATAACAGCTATCATTTACTTGATTAAAAACTTCATTATTTTTATACGTTGTCGTGCTCTTTGTTACTTTACAAACGAAAGCCTCTGCTGCTTCAGCTAAAGCAGTTTGATTTAAAAGAAAAACAAAACTATATAATACGAATTAAATACTTCATTTTAACTTTTTCAAGGTATTTTCACGCATATGCTTTTCTTTATTAATTAGTTGAAATAAAAATAATTTTTGGTAAAAATAAATTTGGGACTTATCATGAACTCAAATAAGTCCCATCAACTTAATTAATCTCTGCTTTCTGCTGCACAAACCCAAGTTCCATTACTATTTTTTGAGCAGTCACAATCACTTTTAGGTTTACCTCCTCCAGTCGTTTCAAGAAGTTGTTTAGCTCCAGTGCATGCTTCAACTCGTGTAAGACTTTCCCAAGTCACCACTTTAGCCGTAGCCAAAGATGACAAGGTTGCACATAAAATAAATACTAATTTTTTCATCTTCTTATCCTTAATTAGCTGATTAATTTAATTAATTACAGATACAAAAATGTACCTGCGTATTAAATTATGGAAGGCTCTAATAAACCTGTCCATTCCATAAACATGGAATAGACTTTGTCTATTTTTTATAGTTAAACTTTTTAGATACTTGATTTGTCTTCTTTTTAAGCAATAAAAAGCCGCATCAAAAATACGGCAGAAGATAGATGTAGTACTTATTTTTTACACAAGTCTACATCTGCTTGATAATTCTTAAATGCTTGATTTTGTAGTTTCCCCCATTCTATTGGGTTTGATGCTGAGTAATTTGTACTATAGTTATTCATACTATTAGTAGCCACAATACCGATATTATCATAAGGTTTTGAACCACAAGTACTTACTAATTTATCAATTTTATTTAGAACATTAGGCCAGTCAGAATTCACTCTACGACAAGCAGCTGATTTTATAGTTTCACCAGATACCACAACTTGATCAGAAGGCCTTACATACTCAAAATTTTGACCAAAATCAGCATATGCACTTGCACATGACATAGATATATTAAATCCACCATTCTGTGGAATAGGATATGATGATAGTGGAGCAGAAACAGTAATAAAATAATTTTGATTTTGAGTTCCAAACGTATTCATTTCTGTATTAGGTGAGGTAGTTGGTTGAGTTACACCATTACTATTACTTAGTGTTCCAACCACATTAATCATTTCAAAATCATCATAATCCCCAGATGCGGGCTGTGAATTTATCTGCAAACGAATAGTTGAATCACTATTCTTATTTAGGGCAAATGTTGATAAAGAAAAACAGTGGGAAATATTAGTAAAGGCACCAGAAATATCACTATCCTTAAGTATTTGGACTATATATGTACCAACCTTGCCATCTTCAGACAAACTAATATTATCGTTTGACGGTTGTCCTTGATTACCTTGACTATTTATTCCTCTGGCAGTCATGTTAATACAAATTTGATCATATTTATTTTTTAAATTTGAAGTAAATTTAAATGTATCAAGCCAAACTTTTCCTTGTGATGGAACTTGTAATTGTGAATTAGATGAACCTTGAAAGCTATCATCTCCCAAATGAATAATATCCAAACCTTGAAAGAAAATAACATCGCTCTCTCGTATTAAAGGTAACTTTGGATTCGCTGAGTTTACATCTTTTGCTAACGCACCATTACTATAACTAAACAGTAATGTTGAGGGCATATAACCATCCTTTTTTATAATTCCAGCAAAAGTAGAAGGATAATTATATTCTTTAGGTGTCTCAAGATTATATGTTCCATCATCGTGAGATTTTGTAGCATATGTAACTTTTCCCAATCTCACCGAAATATCAGCATTAGCGATTGGGCTACCTTTCTCATCAACAATTTTTCCGCTTGTTTTCCAGACAGCTCCATCAATTCTCCCCTCTGTATTTGAGCCTCCACCACCACACCCAACCAACAATAAACTACCCACTAAAACACTTAATATTGAATATTTCATGTTGCTCTCCTCACTAAAAGCATAGTTCTAGTGTTAGAGAATTTTTTATTTTCGTCTATTCCATAAATGAGGAATAAATCTCATGAAATAAATAAAAAAACTGCCGAAGCAGCTTTGCGACACCGAATGTCGCTTTATAATTTTTAA
>NZ_BBTF01000032.1:0-43752 GCF_000876115.1 Acinetobacter sp. NBRC 110496 | reverse complement strand
ATTGAAACTGCTAAAAGAATTGAAAAACAATTAGAGCCTAGGCTGCTAAATAATCATAACATTGTCACAGAATACAGATTACAAGGGTCAGTTCCCCTAAATATTCATATCAAAGGTGTAAGTGATGTTGATTTACTTGTACTTAACAAATCACATTATCGTACAGAGGGTTATTTAGGTACTTTACGCCATGATGATATAAAAATATTAAGAGAACTCAGGAACGCGTGCACTTATGAATTAAGACAAGCATATCCTGCCGTAACAATTGATACTACTGGTGCTAAATCTATAACTTTAACAGGTGGATCACTTCCTCGGGATGTAGATGTTGTACCCTCTCATTGGGTAGAAACATATGAGTACCAACAACAAAAGCACCTTTATTTAAGAGGAGTCAATATTCTAGATAATAAAACTCCTACTACATTGATGAACTTACCTTTCAAGCATATTTTTTATATAGATTACAAATGTAAATACTATGCTGATGGAGGATTGAAAAAATCTATCCGCCTTTGTAAAACAATAAAAGCCGATTTAGTTGAAGAGGGCAAAGTAATTTACTTAAGTAGTTTTGATCTAGCCTCTATTATGTATCATTCCAATCTAGAAAATTTAAAGAAAGGTAGAACAAATGCTTTAGCAATAGTTCTTGAAACAAAAAGATTTTTTGATTATCTGTATCATAATCCAAACTATAGAAATAGCTTATATACACCTGATATGACCAGAAAAATATTTGATAGTTATCAGAAAGAAACCTCTCTCACAACAATGAGCATTGCCTTAGATAAACTCGTTACGGAAATACGTAAAGATTTGGGTTACCTATATGACGAAACCATTGGCTCTTATCCATTAGTTATCTAATTTTTCCCATAGCATTGTACCCATCGTTCTTCGACCAGTAACATTATAATATTTAGCACTGGCACTTTTATTGTCTTTATGAAGTGTCAGCTCTACAAATCCTCGATGGATACGTAACTCTTCATGATCTAAATCTTTTGGTTTATTTTCATAACTATAAAGAACTTTGTATTCTTCAATTTCGTCATAAATAATTGCAGCAGAAATACTGTCAGATGTGGAAAATTCTGTTTCTAATCTGATTCTTACTTTATCCCAACTTTGTAAAATTGTTACTTTTCCAATCCACTCTCTATTGTGCTTAATCATTTCAGAATTTTCTTCTTGGTAATCAGAGATACCTTTACATAACCATTCTCCCGAAATATCAGGATATTTCAGAATCTTGAAAAATAAACCTGTTTTCCATATCCATTTATCAAATAGAAAATAAAAAGTAAGAAATAATAAAGCAGTGATAGCACTAGAAATGATGACATTCCAATAAGGAGACAATCCACCCAAGAACTTCAGTAAAAAGTAAATCAATATCCAAGATATAAACGTAGCAAGTGAATAAACATATTTCCCTGCATGAGACCTATTGAATCCATTATGAACACAATATTCATGACCTAACTGCCCCATAAATACCCTCTGGAAGCCCAAAATTCAGTTTTAACTTTATGTAGCTACATTAGCGTTATATGGTCCAGTTACACAAGCAATTTAGGTATCCAATATTGCTGATCACCAAACCTCACTTCAAAACCATCATTCAGCCCCCTATAATTAATACTATCCATTTGATTAAAAAAAGATTTATCTAAATTATGAAAATACATCAATCCTAACTTTATCCACTCTAGTTCATTAAAATTTTCCTCTGGGGCTTTCATGATGGCCAACAATTGTTTTTCCAGTTTCTTCATATTACTTTTTTCTGTTATTTTTTCATCTAGTACCCATGACGTATCAAGGTTCGTATCATAATTCTTGTTTAAAAAATTAAGAAAGCCAACAATAGCGGAAGCTTGCCCAGGAGACTTAAATAAGTAATATTTTACATGCCACATTGTTGGTAAATCTAATCGTGATTGACTTACCAACAGCATTAAAGCTGATGCTGGTTTCATGGCTAAACGGGCAGAACGTATACTCGTTTTCCCTAAATCTATTTTATTTATTAAAACCTGATAGTAGTTCTGAAGAATTTGGGCTGAAAGCGATGAACCAGGACATGAGTTCGCCAGTTTTCTCAGTTGGTCAAATTCAGAACAGTGGCCTTTAGATTGGGTATCTATATGCAGGTGATGTACTGCAACCAACCACCGGATGGGCAGCTCATATTTGCGTAAACCACTTGTTCTTAGTCTATGTAATAAAGAGTCATTGTCTGGGATCTGATCTCTCCAAAGATCACTGGTCTTTTCAAAAAAATGAATATGTTTACGAATTAGTAATGCAGCCTTATGCGGTCCAACCTCATGATCAAGCCAACTCATATAATCTTTAAAGTAACCTTTGAGGCTTGGGTTTATTAATGTATTAACCAGTTCCTTAATCCTATTCCCCAATATTCTTCGCCATGTACATAATTCACAGTATTTCCCATATCCAGCAGGAATCTGTTGCTGGCAAGTTAGACATTGAAGTGGTGGACAGGTCAAACATTTCTTACAAAGCATTTTGCCTGACACAACATCCTGTTCAATCAACCTATATCTTCTACAACTTTGGCATGTCTGGTAATCACGGGTTGCACACTTTGGGCAAACTCTTAAATTATCTCCAAAACGGCTGATACGAGATAAGCGTTGTGATGTCACACCACACCGTTCACAAGCTTGAAACTCTCTAAAATAAACTGAACAACTATTACAAACAGGGCCTTGCTCCGTTATTTTTCCTATAGGGTAATCAATACGCTGACATCTAATGCAAGGTCTATTGGTTTCACATTGTTGGCAAACGGCCAAGTTATCAGCTTTATATAATCTGGAACTTTTACCACACGATGGACAATCCTGTTTTTTAAAAACTCGTACATAGCACTTATGGCAATAGTTACGCTGTTTATAAAGTCGGTGTATCTTTTCAACCGCATCACCACATTCATCACACTGAGGCATGGTGTTGTCCCCCAAAAGTTACCCTAGTTTTCTTTTTAATCTTAAAAACTTTCGTATTACAGTCTCCTTACTTTTAGGTTTAAGGGTATCTACCAATGCTCTATTTGGAGGGTAGTTCCGATAAATCGAGCCTAATTGTTCTTCAACAGGCCTTAATATGGCTGGCAACTGGTTTCTCTTATCCCAAAATGAAGACCTGTTCATATTTAAAGATTTTGCTGTTTCAATAAACTTTTCCTGAGGAATAATGAGTAATTGATAAATACAGGAAAATAGTCGTTCTCTCTCGGTAACTGGAAGTTGGTTAACAGCCAATCCATTCGATATAAGCTCAGGATGGGGCACCTGAATTCTGAGTTGTTCAAGAAATGCCCATCCTTTTCCATTTACTGAGCCAGCTAAAGCTTTTCTAATAAATTGTGAAAATAACTTAATCACCGTTAACCAATCAGTTACTGAAATCAACTTGTCTTGATAGGTTGCACAGCCTTGTTTCAAGAATTGATCAAAGATTTTTTGGAATGCCAAGGCATGACAATCCACAAGGCTTTTATTAACTTCCAATAGACTTTTTTTACATATTGAACAGCAAGTCATAACCTGATCAGGGGCTTCAAGACGTCTAGGCTGAATAGCATTATGGCAATGAGGACATTGATCATGTAAACGCTGATCATGTTTTATACAACCTGTATGCCAGGCAAAACGCCAAGGCAGACGGAAATAGGCAACATTATCCTCAGATAGACACTCAGGACAATATTGCCAGCCACCTCGATGCTTACGATTTCTTGTACCTAATACCAAGTACCATGCATCAAAAGTTTGATTATCCAGATTATATTTAATTAAAAAATTGCGAAGCGTAGCAGAATTAAATTGGCTTTCATCAATTTTTGTCTTATTGATCAATACCTGTACTTGCTCTGCACTTAAACCACGATCTACATCTACAGACCAGATTCGCCATTTGGGCCAAAGTACTCCAGTTAAACTTAATGGGTCACAACCACTGTCAAGTGCGGCACGTATCAACCAAGAAGATAATGCCTCATCTTGCTTTAAGTCCGTGGGAATAAACCATGAATGGATTTCTGTTGCACTTATCATACCTAGTCCTCCACATTGCTTATTTCACACTTTCTAGCAAGCTACGGTCGATAAACTCCTGACCAGAAACAACAGCTTTCTTTGCGGCTTCCCGTAAAATCGTTCGCAGATTACCTAAGTTTCCATCTGTAATATCATGCAGATATTTTACTGTTGCTGGTTCAGCCAGTTTTGAAGCCTGTTTGAGGGGAAGAACTTTCTCAAATTTATTTACCATAGCTTGAAAGTCTTTATCTAGTTTCCATAAGGGCAAATTAACCACACGAAAACGGCTGACATGCTGTGGATCAGTACGCAGAACACTAATTGCTTCTTCTGTACCAAACCCAACAATGGGTATCTGTGTTTCATTACACAAATACTTAATCGCATTCATTACTGTTCTTTGCTTAATCGGACTGCCACATAATAGAGAATTCATTTCGTCGATAATGAGGAGCTTTACCTCATAAAGTTTAAGGCAATGGACCACTTGGTAACGTAGCTTCGCAACGGGATCTCTTTCTCGAAAAGGAACCCAGAACTTATCAAGAATAGCCATATACAGAGCTTTTTCATCAGGGGAAACAGGTGCCTGTACAATGATTACAGGTTTTACTGCATTATTTTCTGCATTGACATAACCCTCCCCATACAGCTTAAAGAACTGGTTAATAATTGAGGTTTTACCATTATTTGGCTTACTCAATACCAGTAAGTTGGGCATACGGCTCCGCTTAGGAAGTGTCAGGAATCCTTTCAATTGGTCTAACAAGTCATTGGCTGCTGGATACCCAATCCATCGGTCCTCTTCCAGGAAGTAGAGTCTGTCCTCATTAGACTGTTCCACAATAGGGCGAAACTCTTGAAAAACATGTGAATAGTTACTCATGAAATATCCTCATCATTTTCCAGCTCATCGAGAGGCAATAAACCATATACGTTTTCAAGCTGTTGCTCCAAAATCGTACTCTCTTGTTGAGGTTTTTTGCCCTGAATTGAAGCAGGGTTAACACTCTGTTGATGTTGGGTACTGCGCTGATGTGATCTGCGAGCCCGTCGAGTTTTAGTACTTGCCTCCTGAACACGCTCCCGAAGTTTAGCTAGAGCCTGTCCAAGTTCATGATCTTTTAGATATTCGCCAGTTTCCTTTTTCAGTTCCTGAATCTTTTTGTGTTCCCAAATACTAAATGGTGGAATACTTTGATCCGCTAAAGGAACCTTAAAATAATTTTTGATTTCGGGATCAAAGAACCATATCTCACTAATATTTCTTGGATCACGCCTAAAGATAAATTTACGTTTTTCCTTTTGATTATCAGGGTCTACAGCATTAATCCAACCTCTTAGTACATCAGCATAATAAGCAAGACCATCAATTGTTACACCTGTTGTTTGAATCGTCCTTTCAAAACTTGGTAGAAAATCAAGAAAGAAATTATGATCATTTGCAGGCAATCTAGCAGCTCCAGAACCTAACGTGTTTTTATCACCAAAGATACCTAACTCAAAAGCATGTAGTGGAGAAGTACCTAAAGCAGAGTGTTTCCTTTTGTGGTAAACATTACAGATAAAATCAATCAGCCAGTCCTCAAATTCGGAGAATGTGAAAACTGCTTCCGCATCTGAGTTATAACCTTTTCTTTCAAAAATATTTGAAAAAGTTGTTCCTGGAACTGCGTGAATATCGGTTGCAAATGTTCCCATCAAACGTTCAATGTGCCCGCCAAAACGTGGTTTTTTAACTGGTCGGTATTCCAGACGAATATCATGTGCCATACAAGCATTTCTGAAAGTTTCTGAGTGAAACTCAGGTCCATTATCGACATGAATGGTGTTCATAATTCCCCAGACAGGCCATTCAGCTTGAATCTTGCGAGAAGCTAGCCATTTCTCTTTGGGCAGTACAGCTTGAGAAACGCTCATTGCAATAGACATAACAGAGGGAGCATCTAATGATAAGTAATATCCCACAACTACCCTTGAACGCACATCAATTGCCAACGTAAGAAAAGGTCGTCCTATAGGACACCTGCTAAAATCATCAACCAGAATAAGATCAACAGGCGTATGGTCAATCTGTACGACGGCAAGTGGATAATCAGCATGAGGGAATTTCCCTGCGGCAGGTGTAAATTTGTTATCGGCCTTTTCCTTATGTCCCCTCTTACGAAGAGAGTCTCTCTGGCTAATCGCTGCAATACGATTTCTTACTGTATTGGCATGAGGCACCTCTAGGATATGGTATTCATGACATAAGCGTTTCACTTCAAGTACAACTTTTTGAACACTTATTCTTTGATTAGTTAGGTATAAATCCTTGATGGCTTTTTCAATGATTGCTTCAGCATGTTTATTAATTATCTTCTTGCCTTGTGGCAATCCCTCTTTTCTGGGCCGCAATCCATCAATAGTTCCATATGCCTTATAGATTTTTAACCATCTATAGATAGTGGCTGGATTAATATCATGTTCTTGGGCTCGTAACTCTACTTCCTTACGACCACTCACGCCTCCCTCAATGAAAGGTCGGATGATGTTGAAACGTCTTTCAGCCTCAATCCAGTCTTTATCAGCGATGAGTTCTAGATCTTCATACTGTTCCACAGCTATTGATGGCCTTAATTCACTGATAGCCGCGATACTTTTCCTGCCAGTATTATTGTTTTCAACAAAAACCGATTTTAGGTCAATGACTTCAATAATCGTATGGGGAATCCCTTTTATCTGAACCGGTTCCCCAGCAGCTATTTTGATATTCACACGTCTATCATTCATGACAACTCCCATTTACCCAAAGTTCAGTAGATGGCTGTAAAGGCATACTTAAATCGCAAACCAGATAACCATGAGCAACTAAATACCAGATTTGACTAATTCCATTGGCTCTGTCCCATTTTCCAAGAAAATGTCTGGCTAATAGAGTCTCAAAAGTTACTGCTCCTCGATCTCTCACATAATCCAATAAGTGCTTTGAATCAGCAGGGGGAAATTCCATCTTTCGGTACTTTTGTAAAAACATGGCATTCGACCATAACTGGTCCCGAATACGCCCCTCATGTGCAATATGAAATTTCCAACCCTCTTCTTTGCATACCCTCATTGCAGCACGATATCTAGCTTTCCATAGATGCAAATTAAGTTGCAATTCATCTGTAGGTTTTACTTCAACCAGTTTAGGTGCAATAAATGGAAGAAAATCATCATGCTTATAAGTTACCAGGTAGTCAGGGGTGTAAACTCGTTTCTGTCCATTATCAAAATACTCAATGGTAAATGGTTGAGACTCAACAGCAAGAACATTGGGATCAACCTCTAATCGAATAAGGAAATCCCGTTCAAGAGTTGATTCAAAGGCAACTGCGGAATCTTTTTTAAAAGGATATAAACCAGATACACTGATACGTGTATTACCAATTTTTCTTCGAGCTGGTACGATGTTAACGGTGTCGCATGATTGATTGTTCATTCTGGGTTCCGTTGCATAGTTCTTTATAAAATTTGTCGCATAGTTCTTTATAAAAGGTGGTCTAAGTCTTTGACCCTAGCTTATATTGTCGCATAGTTCTTTGTAAATGACAGAGGCTCACAACCCAAACCAGGTGAAATCACCTTGGCGCATTTGGGTGTTCTATTCTTGGATGAATTACCCGAGTTTGACCGTAAAGTTCTGGAAGTGCTACGCCAGCCGCTCGAATCCAAAGAGATCGTGATTTCACGGGCAGCACGACAAACGACTTTTCCTGCAAACTTTCAATTTATTGCTGCAATGAATCCTTGCCCTTGTGGCTATGCCTTTAATCAGGATAGTCGCTGCCAATGTTCGCCAGACAGTATTCAACGTTATCAAAACCGAATTTCAGGTCCTTTATTGGATCGTATTGATTTACATATTGATGTACCGCCTTTACAGGCACAAGAATTACAGAATCGCGCGCCAACTGAAAACTCAGCCACAGTACGGCAGCGTGTGATTAACGCCTATGAAAAACAGCTGCAACGCCAGCAATGTTTAAATCAGGCACTTTCACCGAAGCGATTAGAACAACATGCTCTATTGGATGACAGTTCGAGTAAGATTCTTGAAATGGCTCAGCAACGTTTGAATCTGTCTGCACGTGCTTACCACCGGATATTAAGAGTTGCGCGAACCATTGCGGATCTAGCTGAAAATGAAGTGATCAATAGCAGCCACATTAGCGAAGCACTGTCTTATCGTGGACATCAAAGCTAAAAAAGTGGCCTTAAGGCCGCTTTTTTTTAGGTCAGCTAAAGTCAGAAGGCATAACCGAGTGCTAAAACCACTTTGTTCTTTTGTTTGGTTTCATCACGGGTGTAGCCTCCAAAAATATAATCCAGCCCCCATGTGGCGCCTGTATTGCCCAATGGGTGAGACAAACCTAGGGTTGCGTGGCGGAAGGCAAAATCCGTTTTGGTCACATCCCCTGCTTTGGCTTGATAAGCCAGATATTCATCATCATCGCCATAATAATAAGCAGCAACTTGTACTTTACCGGTAAAGCCACCGGCGAGTTTTGGTGTATAAGTCGCGAGGAAATAGGTATCACCTTTATTTCCGAAACTCACATTATTCAATAAAGTCTGTGCCGTTACGCTAAAGTCCTTATAACTCAACCCCAAAATAGTTTCATAACCTGTCGACTCCCAACCGGGGTAATAGTAATAAATCGTTCCGCCAATTTGATAACCCAGATCTTCGGTAATTTTGCCTTTATAACCTGCATAGAAATCATTTTCGAAAGATTTTTTCTCTTCCTTCACATCGGTTGGTGAGGTATTAAAATCAGCATAGGCAGCGGTTAAAGTCGAAAACCAATAGCCCAAATAAAACCCACTGTCATGCGTATAGTCCAGTCCCCCTTGGACCGCTGGCGTATCACTTTCTGGCGAGTTGGTCATGCCGCGTAAATTGTAACTTGAGACCACATTCACATTACCCGTAACGGTCCCTGGAAATGGGAGTTTATTCTCCTCCGCCCAACTCCATGCTGAGGTTGCAGTCATCACACCCAATAACGTAGCCTTGCTTGCAAATTTCATCATATTGATCTCCCCCTATATTTAGATACTCAATTGATTTTTAAGCTTTAAATTGCAGCAGAGTCTACTTAGCAATTGCTATGCCAAACTCAAAAATAAAAATAATTCAATATAAAACAAATGGTTAATATAAACTCAAACAATCAAACCCGCCTTCAGCTCAACCCAGTTTCAATCTTGCAATAGAACTGGGCGCGCCATACGCCTGATAGCGCATAAAAAGCACCGTTTTAGTCAGATGAAAAATCTTATCAATATAAATAATCACTTTAGGTTTGCATAAAAAATCAACAGAATAAGAAAAAATAATGTTTCATTATCGAGTTAGATTCATAGGTGAAGCCCTTTACAAATCACTTAGCACCTCACAGATGGGTTAATGATAATGATCGATGAAACCGTCCTGCTGACTTTAGGATTCTTTGCCTTCTGTGGTGGTCTGATTGACGCCGCAGTAGGAGGTGGCGGTTTAGTCCAAATTCCTGCGCTATTGCATGCCTTACCTCAACACAGCATTGCAACCGTATTGGGCACAAATAAGCTGGCGGTTTGGGCCGGAACCGCATCTTCCATTTTTAGATATGTGAATAAAATTAAATTTGTCTGGAAGCTTCTGATTCCAACGATGCTTGCTGCATTTATATTTGCCTTTGTCGGTGCAATGACGACTGCCTATATTCCAAAACAATTGATGAGCTATGTTGTTTTCTGCTTACTGATCATGATGGCCATTTATACTTTTTTAAAAAAAGATTTAGGCGCACAAAGTACTTATGTGAAATGTGGTTACAAAGACATCGCGCTTGGCGTTGTTTTTGGAGGGTTGATTGGATTCTATGATGGTATTTTTGGCCCAGGTAGTGGCAGCTTCCTTCTTTTTCTCTTTGTCAAAGTTTTTGGTTTTGATTTTCTCAACGCATCTGCATCAGCAAAGGTTGTTAACCTTGGTACCTTTAGCTCAGCACTTTTATTTTTTATTCCAACAGGTCATGTGCTATGGGAAATCGGCTTAATCATCGCCTTATGTAATGTGATTGGTTCTTTAGTTGGTGTATTCCTAGCACTCCGATATGGCAGTCAATTTATTCGCTTGTTTTTTCTGATTCTGCTCATTTTTCTGATTGCTCGCATGGGATGTTCAATATTTTAACCCTACCTCAAACGTTTATACTGCCATATCATAGTCTTTCTGCTTCTGAAAAAACCTGATCTCAAATCATAAAAGCCAGCAGGTTTGCTGGCTTTTATCTTAATGTAATCAGAAGCTTTTGCTTAAGCTAAATAAAACACCTGTGTCATAAGGTTTTTTCTGCCCGTCGGTCATGCCTGACTTACTGATATTAGTTCCAACCACATCGACCTCAGCCAAAATCCCAAGGAAATTATAATTTACGCCCAATTTATAATCGACATAATTATCATCCTTGCCAGGCCCACCAGCAACAACACTTAAAGCATCGGTATTCTTCAATTTATTGTAACCCACCGATGCAAGACCCGTTAAGCCTGTATCAGCAATCGGAGCTGAATATCCTAAATTAAAATACCAGAAATCATCACTTCGGCCCCAGTAATCCGGTGAATAGTTCACTCCTACACTCAGTGCATCACCAGCAAAAATAGTTTCTGGGAAGGTTAATTTTCCGAACACTTCAGTAAAGGCCAAACCCTTTTTACCATTATAACTATTTGTATAATTTGACTTAGATCCAATATAACCATAATGAGTCACACCAACGTCATACACTGGCTTAATTTTATCTGTCAAAGCAAAGCTATTGGTGAATCCCAAGGTCGCATCAGTTTCAGTGGAAACACCAGAGATACCGAAGTCAACACTGGAACCCCAAAGAGCTAAATAAGCGCCTGAAGTATGTGAAAATGTAAAACCACCTTGAATGGCCGGGTTATTTGAAGATTGCGTCACACCACGGAAACGATAGTCCGTTGTAGCAGCAACATTCCCTGAGGCTGTTACCCCATAAAATGAAGGTTTATCTTCCGCCATAGCAAAAGTCGAAGTCACAGCACAAACACTCAACGCGATCGCTTTACATGCAAATTTCATCATATTGATCTCCCCCATGATGGATATTCGACTGAATTCATGTTTTAAATTGCATCGAAGAGTAATTAGCAATTGCTGTGCCAACTTAGGAAAATCTGCGTTAAATCTTATTTCAGTTTGGCAAAAGTACTGATTTTTTGCTTTATTTGCCTCAAAACTGGTCTTTCATAAAAAAATCATATTTTTTTGAACTATTTAAAAGCATATAAAAAAACAAGGCTATTTTATGCACAAAAACAATGCATCAAGTGAATGTTCAGAAACGCTAATCATGCTTAAAACAACAGCACCTCACTGGGAAATTTAACTGTGTTCCACAACAGTGCGTCTACAAAAAGCTTAAACAGGTATGAACAAAGTAAACTTTAGATTGGTCAGTCACTGTCATTCGTCGGGATGTCATTTTTTGCAAATTCATCTGAATATTTTTTAAACAAATAAAAAATAACTCTTTCAATAAAAAGAAAAAATATAACAATAAATCACATATTTCAACCAGAATAAATTTAAAAATAATTTGTATATTTCACATCCAAAATAAATCAATTTATTATTTAAAATCAAAATATTAAATTAATTATGATTGTTTTTTAAACACAGAACAAATCATAAAATTGTATAAGTATTTTATTTAATAATAATTAAATTATTTTAATAAAAATCTATCTTTTTTATGCATAACTTATACAATTGGTCAAAATTTCGGTCTTACCCCAAATTTATTTTATTTAATGAGGCGAGCTATGCCAAAGGCAAAGAAACTTACTTTAGCGGTTTTGATTAATGCCGCGTTAATTACCTCAACATATGCAAGCGAACAAAGCGAAGCAAAAGGACTTGTTGAAGATGCCAAAGGGGATATTTTATTCCGTACTGGTTATTTAAGCCGCGACAAAAAGAATGGTGTCAAAGACACGAGTTCATATGCTCAAACAGCAATGGTAAAACTAGAAACAGGCTTTACCCAAGGTCTAGTTGGCTTTGGCGCGGGTGTGATCGGCGATGGCTCATTTAAACTGGGCTCAAACAACAATTCTGGTAACGGTATGATCCCGAAACGTCCAGATGGTTCAGCCTATGATCACTGGGCACGTGGTGGCGGTTTTGTTAAAGCGCGTATCTCAAATACAACCGTAACCTACGGTACCCAAGTGTTAGACCTTCCAGTTCTAGCAAGTAATACTACACGCTTGGTTCCTGAATACTTTGAAGGTGTTTTGGCAACCAGCCGTGAAATTGATGGCTTAGAATTAACTGCTGGTAAATTCACCAAAGACCAGTACTCTGATCAAATCAATCGCGATGGCCGACATCTTGATAGCGCTGTAGTTTGGGGCGCAAAATATAAATTCGATGACAATTTAAGTACGTCTTATTTTGGTATGGATAGCAAAGACAAACTCAAACGTCATTATGTCAATGCCAACTACAAACAACCTTTAGATAAAGATAGCGCGCTTACTTATGACTTAAGTGCTTACCATACCAAGTGGGATAAAGAAGCAAGCACGTATTCAAGCACGACTGATGACTTATCTAATCGTAAAAATACCATTTGGGCTCTGTCTACCACGTATAACACTGGGCCTCACAGCGTAATGTTGGCTTACCAACAAAACAATGGCAATACTGGTTATGACTATGGTGAGAATGCCGATGGCGCTCAAAGTATCTACTTGCCAAACTCTTATCTGTCTGACTTCATTGGTAACAGTGAAAAATCGGCGCAATTGCAATACAACATCGACTTTGGTGGCTATGGTGTTCCAGGCTTAAGCTGGACTACAGCTTATGTCTATGGTTGGGATATCAAAGTTAAGAATTTGACTGATAATGCACATGAACGCGAATTCTTTAACCAAGTGAAATATACTGTGCAATCTGGTTTTGCCAAAGATGCAAGTTTGCGTTTACGTCATTCATATTATCGTGCAAGCGATGACTACCAAACAAATGCCTACATTGGAGATACCAATGAATGGCGTATCTGGCTTGATATTCCTGTGAAATTATTCTAATTCACAGTTCATCAAGTTAAAAAAACCTCCATTCAAATGAATGGAGGTTTTTTATGACCAGCAACTAAACAAAAAGCAGCTGATCACGCCGACCAAAATTACTTTTTAGCCGCTTCAATCGCTTTAAGCACTTCAGCTTTCGCCACATCAGCACCTTCCCAGCCACTGATTTTTACCCACTTACCAGGCTCTAAATCTTTATAGTGAGCAAAGAAATGCTCCACTTGGCTGATCAATAACGGTGGAAGATCCGTATATTCTTGAACGTCTTTATAAAGTGGAGATAATTTTTCGTGTGGAACCGCGATCAATTTCGCATCAATACCACCATCATCTTCCATTTTCAATTTACCCACTGGGCGGCAACGAATCACAGAACCCGCAGCAACAGGATGTGGGGTTACAACAAGTACGTCTAATGGGTCACCATCTTCTGACAATGTATTTGGCACATAACCGTAGTTTGCTGGGTAGAACATTGCTGTACCCATGAAAC
Source organism: Acinetobacter sp. NBRC 110496 (assembly GCF_000876115.1). NCBI lineage: Bacteria > Pseudomonadati > Pseudomonadota > Gammaproteobacteria > Moraxellales > Moraxellaceae > Acinetobacter > Acinetobacter sp. NBRC 110496. The sequence continues at coordinate 30,036 of NZ_BBTF01000032.1, read as the reverse complement.
GGTCTACAAATAATGCATCTGAATCTTTATCAATTTCATATTTGATTGGCGCTGCATTTGCAGGAATTTCAATGATGACATAGATGTCGTTTGGTGCGTCTTTACCCGCAGGAATATTGCTATAGCTCATATCAACACTCGTTTATATTGTGAAGTCAGATTTAAATCGGACAGATTATAACGTGAATACAATGAAAATGATGCTAGATATACGCCGAGCTGGCGAATTTTATCGCCAGCCACGACTAAGTCATTTTGATTGTGATCACAAACAGTAAAATTGGACAAAGTAGAGAGAAAAACCAGATGATGGAGCGTAAAGTTGCAAGATTAGCTAAATAACAAATCCCATAAATCACGCGAAATACGATATAGGCCCAGCCTAAGGTAAAAATAAATCGCTCTGGTACCACCATGTACTCAGCCATCAAAATGGCAGCAATAAATAACGGTAGACTTTCAAAGCTATTTTGCTGCACCGCATTTGCCCGTGCAGATAATCCCGTTGTTTTGGCTAAAAATTCACGCGGATTTTGATTATCTTTTGCCTGAAAACCACCTTTTGATTTCGCAATCAAGGTAAATACATACGGCAACAAACATGCGACTATAATCATCAATATAATGCCGCTAATACCTTGCATGCTGAGATCCATCATTTGAAGTTCTTCTGATCATGCTATCATAATCTATAATTTATTGAACTTTCATTTGTGCTTGTTCAACAAGCGTTTCTTTTACACAGGATGTTTGTGTAAAAGTTGTGTTTTTTCATACAGTTTTAAGGTCAAGCTATGCGACAACCCGATCAAAAAGAAATGTTTGATGTGCTCGCACAACAACGACAACATCAGCTTTTAGTTGATCGTGTCTTGAAAGTCGTGCTTCCAATCATGGCATTTCTGCTCAGTGTGATTTGTGCCAATCTCAATTGGCAGTCAACTTTGGGGACCTTTGTGATCCTAAGCATTGCCTTTTATGCAGTTGGTATTTATCGCTTAACACTGTGGCATTGGCTCGCAGTCATTGCGCTGTATGCGGTTGCTGATAATTATTTTAGTTTTAATGGTATTGATGCCACCCGATTACGTTTTCAATTGGCCACAATGATGGTATTTGTCGGCATTGTCGGGATCGGACGTCCTTATATCGATCGCTGGCTCATGAAGTCAAATGGTACTAAATAAATCCAAATAAAAAAACGCCGCGATTGCGGCGTTTTTTCAGCGATGTACTTAAGCTGGTTTACGTAAATCTTTACGTAAGATTTTACCGACGTTTGATTTCGGTAACTCTTCCATAAACTCAACATAACGTGGGCACTTATAACCCGTTAAGTTTTGTTTTGCATAAGCAATGATTTCTTCAGTCGTTAATGATGGATCTTTCTTCACAATGAAGAGTTTCGGCACTTCACCTGATTTTTCATCAGGCACGCCAATCGCAGCCACTTCCAATACTTTTGGATGTTTGGCAATGACTTCTTCAATTTCACTTGGATAAACGTTAAAACCAGACACCAAGATCATGTCTTTCTTACGGTCAACAATCTTCACATAACCACGCGAATCCATCACACCGATATCACCCGTACGGAAGAAGTTATCAGCGGTCATCACTTTCGCGGTTTCGTCTGGACGGTTCCAATAGCCTTTCATGACTTGTGGACCACGAATCGAAATTTCACCTTGTTCGCCGAGTGCAACTTCGTTACCGTCGTCATCTAAAATCGCCACTTCAGTCAATGGCAATGGAATACCGATCGTGCCACTAAATTCAGTGCTTGCAGGTGGGTTTGCCGTTGCAACAGGAGACGTTTCAGACAAGCCATAACCTTCGATAATGGTTGTGCCTGTGATCTTTTTCCAAGCTGCTGCAGTTGATGGCAATACTGCCATACCACCGCCCATCGCCATCTTCAGATTGCTATGATCAAGCTGTTTGAATTCTTCGTTATTCACCAAAGCATTGAATAAAGTATTTACTGCTGGGAAGAATGAAGGTTGATATTTACGTAATTCACCAACCACTGCTGGTAGATCACGTGGATTTGGAATCAAGATATTGGCTTGACCTTTGTACATACCGTAAAGCGCGCACACCATAAATGCAAAGATATGATAGAGCGGCAATGCACAAACGATACGGTCACCCTTCGCGCTATCAGAACTACCAAACTTACTTGAGAAGATCGCTTCGCACTGAAGCAAGTTCGCCACAAGGTTTCGATGGGTCAATTCAGCCCCTTTCGACACACCAGTGGTACCACCTGTGTATTGCAATACTGCTGTATCGCTTAAAGTGAGGCTTGGACGTTTGTAGTTACTTGGATTGGCTTTATTTAATGCGGCATTGAATTTGGTATGGCCTGGGATATTCCATGCTGGAATCTGTTTACGTACTTTACGCAACACAAAGTTGACCAATGTGCCTTTCAATGCGCCCAGCATATCACCCACTGAAGCCACCACGACATGCTTCACAGGGGTCTTACCAAGAATGCTTTGATAAACACTGGCAAAGTTTTCAATAATGACCAAGGCTTCTGCACCAGAGTCATTCAATTGATGCTCAAGCTCACGCGCTGTATACAATGGGTTCACGTTAACAAGGACTAAACCTGCACGGAATACCCCTAAAGCAACCACTGGATATTGAAAAACGTTCGGCATCATCACCGCAACACGAGCGCCTTTGGCTAAACCCAGCGTTTGTAAATAGGTTGCAAATTGACGACTAGCGACTTCTAATTCATTAAACGTTAAAACTTTATCCATGAAGATAAAGGCATCACGTGAACCAAATTTTTGGAAATTGCGTTCAAAAATATCAACAAGTGAGGTGTTTTCAGCAGGCAGTTCAACTGTTTCTGGAATTCCTGTCTTTTGGTATTCAGCAAACCAAATCTTTTCCATAATGCCATTATCTCCGAGTGGTAATCCTTAAAAATGTAACAACGTTACGTCCATGACAAAACATTTTTTTTAACTTTTTGAATTGCCCTGTCAACCTATCCAAACAATATGAATACATTGTCATATATAACGTATTTGTATCACAGAATACTAGCCTTATCTCTGAATGAAGAGTCTATTTGCTTTTTGATATCCGCGTGGTAAAAGTTGCCCCTTTGTTGCTCTTTTTCCTAGATATTTTTGGAGATCATCCCCTTTCAGTTTGAGGTGCTGTTGTCCTGCAGCGACTTGGATTATTTCATCTAACGTTAGGGTTGTCATGGATAAAATTTGCTCTTTTTCATCAAGTTGTATCAACTTGTTACCTTTACCTTTATTCAGTACAGGAAGTTCTGCTAAATCAATAATCAGCAATCGTCCTGATGAACTCAGTATGGCAACGTGGGTTGCTTGCTGGATTGGGAGTAATGGCAGAGCTGTTGCCTTATCTGCAACTGTCAAGAAAGTCTTGCCTGCTTTGGCATTGGTATCCAGTTGTGCAACTTGGGTTTTAAAACCATAACCTTTGGAACTGGCAACCAGTAATTCATTCTGGTCATCGTCCACCAAGACTTGAATAAATGAAACACCGCTTGCTGGTGACAGTTTGGAACTCAAAGGTTCACCAAAGCCACGCGCTGAAGGGAGGCTGCTAATTGGCAAGGCATAACTGCGCCCCGTTTCATCTAAAAAGTACACCCGTTGATTGGTTTTACCAACCGCATGACTTAAATACTGGTCACCCGCTCGGAAGTTGAGATTAGCCGCATCCACTTCAGCACCTTTGGCTGCACGGACCCAACCTGCTTCGGACAAGACCACGGTCACGGCTTCTGCTGGCATCAAATCCTGTTCTTTAATCTGGACGGCGTCTGCACGGACGACCATTGGTGAACGGCGATCATCACCGAACTTTTTCGCATCTTCTTTCAATTCATTGATAATCAGATTTTTTAATGATTCTGGATTGGCCAATTGCTCGCGAATAATCGCCGCTTTTGCTTCCAGTTCTTCTTGCTCACGGCGAATTTCCATCTCTTCAAGCTTGGCCAAATGGCGCAGTTTCAGCTCTAGAATCGCTTCGGCTTGAATATCATCAATCCCAAAATGCTGCATCAATACAGGTTTCGGTTGATCTTCTTCACGGATAATCCGAATCACGGTATCAATATCGAGATAAGCAATTAAAAGACCTGCCAAGATATGCAGGCGTTTTTCGATTTTATTTAAATGATACTGCAAACGACGCGTTACCGTTTGCTTACGGATCTCAATCCACTCTAACAAGATACGGCGAATCGATTTCACTTGCGGGCGGCCATCGGCCCCAATCATGTTCAAGTTAACACGATAGCTGGACTCTAAATCCGTGGTTGCAAACAAATGACTCATCACCGTTTCTGCATCAACACGATTAGAACGTAGCACAATCACCAAACGAGTAGGATTGGCATGGTCGGATTCATCACGAACATCACTGACCAAAGGCAATTTCTTGGCAATCATCTGATCGGCGATTTGAGTAATTACCTTTGAACCAGAAACCTGATAAGGTAATTCAGTAATCACGATTTCATTCTTATCGACCGTGTACACGGCACGCATACGATAGCTACCACGACCTGTGGTTTGAATTTTAAGCAGTTCTTCAGGCGGAGTAATAATCTCTGCTTTGGTCGGTAAATCTGGTGCAGGAATATATTCTGCTAATTTTTCATCAGTGGTTTCAGGATTACGAATCAGTGCGATCGTCCCTTTTACCACTTCACGTAAGTTATGTGGCGGGATATCCGTCGCCATTCCCACCGCAATCCCCGTGGTACCATTCAGCAAGATATTCGGCACACGTGCAGGTAAAGTAATCGGCTCTTTCATTGAACCATCAAAGTTATCCTGCCATTCACTGGTACCTTGCCCGAGCTCGCTCAGTAATAACTCACTATATGCGGACAGTTTAGCTTCGGTATAACGCATAGCCGCAAATGATTTTGGATCATCGGGTGAACCCCAGTTGCCCTGACCTTCAACCAATGGATAGCGATAGCTAAATGGCTGTGCCATCAACACCATCGCTTCATAACAAGCGGAGTCACCATGTGGATGGTATTTACCAAGTACGTCTCCCACGGTACGCGCCGATTTTTTCGGTTTACCGGTCGACTTTAAGCCCAGCTCGCTCATCGCATAAACAATACGGCGCTGTACAGGTTTTAAACCATCACTGATATGGGGCAATGCACGATCCATAATCACGTACATGGCATAGTTCAAGTAAGCCTGCTCAGTGAATTCGGCTACGGAACGGTTTTCTGTTGCATGATGTGCAAGGCTGGTCATTTCAGCGAGTCATCCAAAATCATTTATTATCGTCAATGCTTTGTATGCTATGTGGATGAAGGCGTTGTGACAAGCCCTTGTTGTTGTTTAAACGTCAAATGGTGTCTTAGAAGGATTTCAAGCCCTCAAAACTTAAACATTCTTCAAGATTTATAAGCTGACAAGCGGCATGACGCCGCTATTCAAGGCTATATTTTTGCTATATACATTCACTTCTTTTCAAAGATTTTTCTTTTGACTTAAATAGATCAATGCTCATCTGTTGAGGAAGCAGATTCTGCATCATCTTCCTTATAGATAAATTTCGGCATTTCCAGCCCAAAATAAATCGCAATCAAACGTAGCGTAAAACCAAAGACCAAAGTCAAAATTACAGTCAGATCATGTGGTAAACCAACTTCCAAACACACCCAATAACAAATCACGGCGACAAAGGAAATACTGGCATACAACTCACGGCGGAACACCAACGGTACATCATTACACAAGATATCACGCAAAATACCGCCCGACACCCCAGTGAGTACCCCTGCAACCGCAGACACCACAAAACCATGTCCCATCGACAAAGCAATCTGACAGCCAATAATAGTAAAGCCAATTAAGCCCAAGGCATCTAGAACCAAGAAGATATTGCGCAGATGGCGCATCCATTTGGCAATAATAATGGTGACAAAAGCGGCAATACAGGTCAGCACCAAATATTCAGGATGTTTCACCCAAGTCAACGGATAATGCCCTAATAGCACATCACGTACCGAGCCACCGCCCAATGCCGTGACACAGGCAATCAGTACCACACCAAACCAGTCCATACTGCGTCGCCCCGCTGACAGTGCGCCCGTCATTGCTTCCGCAGTAATGGCAATAATATAAATTACGGTGAGTAACATCTGCCTACATCCCTAAATCAGGCGTAAAAGTGTGCGCTATTCTAAGACAAACTTAGATGAATTGTGCACAACATTGTTTAAATTTTTTCCCCGAGCCACAAACGCAGGGTTGTTTCATGGTGATTTGCAGATCCAGCGTCGGATCAAGGAAATACCACTGCTGTTGGTGTAATACAAAATGTGAAATCTCATGATGAATATGCGCTTGCTTGCCATCATGATAATGTGCCTTGAACTCAACCAGCGCATGGGTTTTATCCAGCTTGGGCTGATGTTGCACGACATCCAGTTTGAGCCATTGATTCGATTGACTCCAGTCTGCAATCGCAGCTCGATCTAAAGCGGTTTGTTGGCCCAAAGCGGTGGTTTGCAGAATATAGTCGATCTGCTGCAAGGCAAAGGCACTATAACGCGAGCGCATCAATTGCTCTGCAGTTTGCGCGACCTGCTGTTTTAAATGTAAGGGCTGGCAGCACTCAGCATATTGCCCCTGCCCGCAAGGACAGTGTTGTGACAACGTCATTTTCAACTCTCAAATAAAATAGCCCTGAACCAGACCATTGCGAAACAAAGGTCAAACTCAGGGCTATTCGGGAACGACTACATTATTTCTCTACAGGTTTTTCTTTGGCAATAATGCGCACTTTTTCGATTTTGTGCCCATCCATTGTGACCACTTCAAAACGATAGCCATCGACTTCGATCATGTCACCATTTTCAGGTAAACGACCCAAGTGGAACAGGATATAGCCAGACAACGTAGAATATTCTTCACTTTCATCAACCAAGTCTTTGCCCAATAGCAAAGACACATGGCGAATATCAGTTGAACCTTCCAGTAACATCGAACCGTCATCCAGACTTTCCGCTGTTGCTTCTAATTCATCTTCGTCAGGAAATTCACCTGCGATCGCTTCCAGCATATCAATTGGTGTGGCAATACCTTCAATTGAACCATATTCATTCAAGACAATCGCCATTTGCAACGGTGCTTGACGTAACTGTTCCATCACCATCAACACTTGCGCATTCTCATGCACAATCACAGGTTCACGTAAGTGCTTAGTAAAATCAATCGCCCCGGTTTCAATGTATTCATTCAACACTTTATGCGTTAAAACAACACCTTCAATATTGTCCAACTCACCACGTGCAATGATCAAACGTGAATGGGTCATCGCCATTAAACGTTCTTTTAGCTCGGCAGGATCATCATCTAAATCCAGCCATTCCAACTCTGGGCGTGGCGTCATCACTGACTTGACTGGACGCTCGGATAAACCCAGCACACCTTGTACCAAGACACTATGATAGACCCCATTGTCTTCATCAAAGACTTCTTTGGCATAAGCCTGTGTTGCTAAAACATCTTCAGTTTCTTTATGCTGACCTTCGTTACCACTGCCCTTACTGCCGAGCATACGCAGTACCGCAGAAGCAGTGCGATAACGTAAATCTGTCGTGGTGACCAATTTCTCTTGGTTACGGCGCATGGTTTGGTTCACCATTTCCACCAGCACAGAGAAACCGATCGCAGCATACAAATAACCTTTCGGGATATGGAAACCAAAGCCTTCGACCACCAATGAGAAACCAATCATCATCAGGAAGCCAAGACACAGAATCACCACGGTCGGATGCTTATTAACAAAGTCCATTAACGGGCGTGAAGCCAACAACATGATGCCGATTGCAATCGTGACCGCGATCATCATCACCGAAAGCTCTTTCACCATCCCCACGGCAGTGATGACGCTGTCGAGTGAGAAAACCGCATCCAGCACCACGATCTGCACCACCACCATCCAGAACACGGCATGCACCGGATTTTCTTCTTTATGTGCTTGCTTTCCTTCGATTCGTTCATGCAGTTCCATGGTGCCTTTAAATAACAAGAACACACCACCAAACAGTAGAATCAAGTCACGTCCAGAAAAGGGATGATCAAAAATATGGAACAGCGGTGTGGTTAATGTCACGACCCATGCGATCGAGGCCAGCAAGATCAAACGCATTATCAGGGCCAGCAGCAAACCAATCTTACGCGCAGCATTCCGTTGTTCGGGTGGTAATTTTTCGGCTAAAATTGCAATAAAAACAAGGTTATCAATACCCAATACAATTTCAAGCACCACCAATGTAGCTAAGCCAACCCAAGCAGCAGGATCTGACATCCATTCCAGAATCATTGAGGTGACTCCTCTGCAAAATCAGCAATATTGTTATGAAGTTGAGATTTTAAAAGGCTGGCACTAGGAGCCAAAACATTTTTTTTAGGAAATAAGAACAATGCGGAGCGACAACAACCACTACTCATAGAGGTACATAAATTAATAAAAGGATTTTCAGTATAGGCAAGATTGCAGTGAAATTCATCTTTTTTATGTGGATGATTTTGTCAAATTCTTTCGAGGCACGCCAAAAGTCCATTGTATGTAAAATGTGCATAAAACTGTCACAAACCTGATTTAGCCTAGACAAGCACAGTGAAAATGATAAGGTGAAAATAAACGAATGAATAGTGTATTAAGAATGACAGAGAAAAAAAGCATTAACCCGACTCCCATAACCACTCAATCTCTGATTGCCCTCTATTGCGGTTCGCGTACAGGCAACAAACCGATTTATCGAGACAAAGCCATTGAACTTGCCCAGCATATTGCCAATCAGGGCTTTGGGATTGTCTATGGCGGTGCCAGCATTGGCTTGATGGGCCAAGTGGCTGATACCGTACTGGAACATGCGGGTGAAGTGGTCGGCGTGATTCCAGAGTTTATGCTGGACTATGAAATCGCTCACCATAAACTGACCGAACTACATATCGTTAACAGTATGCATGAACGTAAGGCACTGATGGCTGAACGTGCCAGTGCCTTTATTGCCTTACCGGGTGGTTTAGGCACTTTTGAAGAAATTCTGGAAATTGCGACTTGGGGACAACTCAATCAGCATCAGAAACCGATGATTATCTATAACGTCAATCGTTTTTATGATGCGCTGATTGCCCAGCTGGATCATGCGGTTGAAGAAGGCTTCTTACCGCCGCAGCATCGTGCCAAAGTGATTATTTGCGAAACACTGGAACAGATTTCAAGTGTGATTAAAAACTTAAACACGCCCAGCCATATCGAAGTCTGAAACCGACCAATAAAAAGCGGATCACATCGATCCGCTTTTTTTTTTATCTCTCACATTGATTTATTGCACATTTACTTGGTACACCGCGGTTGAACCACTCACTTCATTGCCGACGACCAATAAAGGCTTGCCGTTTGGTGAGTCTTTAGCTGCAATAAAGATCAGGCCTTCAGGCCCTAAATCTCCCTGTTTGGCAATATCCGTCTCAGCAAAATGACGCGAGGTAAAATATTCAATAAATTTTGGTTTATTCGGTGTGCTGATGTCATACACCATAATACCACTCATCCGTTCCAAGCCGATAAAAGCAAAGGTTTTTTGACCAATTGTGCCAATTGTAACCCCTTCTGGTTCAGGGCCTTTATTATCACTACGGTCATCAAAGGCAACCGCTTCATGATCACTGTTAAAATATTCAGGGAACAGTTCAGCCGTTTTCTTTTCAAACTCACTGCCTGAATCCCAGACCAACTGACCTTGGGTATTCCAGATACTGAATGAACGTGCACCATAAGCATAGAGCTTGTCATATGTGAGCAAACCATTGGCATCCAGTTTCGGAGAACCATCCGCATTGGTCTGATAGCCCATATTCCATGCGATGTTAAGACGGCCTAATTGCGCATCCTCACGGCAAGCACCTGCGGCTGTCGCCGTTGCGCCACAATATGCAAAAGTCACTGGATTGAGTTTGGCACCCTTCACCCCGACCGCAAGTTGTTGTAAATGTGCTGGGTAATCGCCACCCGTATTAAAGCCTTTGCTGTTAAACAGATGCTTCATTCGGATATTTTCAACAAAGCCTTTACTGGCATCGCCTGCATAATAGGCTTTGGAATCTTTTAACCACTCACGGCTATCCCCTTCATTGGCCGTGACCAAATAGGTTTGACCATTGGCTTGATAACTGGCAATCGAGTCAGGTTGGTACATCCCGACCAGCCCCGCCCAGGTCTTGATATCAATCTTCTTGTCTTTATCACTGACATCGAGCTCATTACCGACTTGACCGTGATCTTTATAACCCAAAGGATAAATATCCGTGACTTTCTTTTGCGCAATATCAATCCGCGCAATGGCATTATTTTCTTGTAAGGTCACCCAAGCCGTTTTACTGTCTGCGGCAACAGTAATATATTCCGGCTCCAAGTCTTGAGCCACGCTTGCATTGGGCCCAAAAATACGTACACCTTTGGCAAGCAAATCTGCTTTCTGCGTATTCCACGCCTTAAAATCTGCCGTATTTACTTTTGGTTGCTGAATATTACTGACATCAATAATGCTGACTGATCCTTCAGGATCAACTGAATAATCATCATTCGGCTCGCCTTCATTGGCCACCAAGACGGTTTTGCCATCAGGGCTAAAGGTCAACATATCAGGCAAAGAACCCACGGTAACCTGACTGATAAAACTTAAATCTTTGGCATTGAAAAAGACCACCATCCCTGCATCGGTTTTGTTTTCAGCTTGAACGGCGAGTGCAACAATGCCATTTTTCACCGCAACACTATTGACGTCTGAATTGGCTAAATAGGTTCGTGCAGAAAGTTCTGCAATATGGATGGGCTTTTCAGGTTTAGATGCATCTAAAACATCCACTAAACCTTTCTGTGCGTTGACCACAAACAGACGTTTTGTCGCAGCATCATAGGCTGGAATTTCTGCTGCGCTTTTGGCAAAAACGTTAGTCTCGTAACGTCCTAGCAAACTCAGTTTGATGGTATTTGGCGTCGGCTCAACCACCTCAGCCGGGTTGCTCTTGTTGTCATTGTCATCATTACACGCCACCAACCCCACAGACAGTATTGCGGTCAGTAAAACTGAAATCCTAAATTTCATGATCAAATTCCATACAATTCATTTTGTAAGGCTAATCTAGTCCATTGAGTTTCAAGTTCGATGACACTCTAATGTCATTTCCATGACCACTCCTTGACAATTTTTGTCTTTATTTCACACACAGTTGCATTAAACTAAAACTGGCTTTTTATTCATCATGGCTCATGACAACAACACATCAAGCAGTACAGCCTGAATTTCGTCTATTGGTGCTCTTAGTCTCGATTGGCTTTTTTATGCAAGCCTTGGATACCACCATCGTCAATACGGCAATTCCAGCGATGGCCGTACAGCTCAATGAAAACCCATTGCAAATGCATAGTGTCATTGTGGCCTATGTGCTGTCGGTTGCAGCCTGTATTCCACTGAGTGGCTGGCTGGCGGATCGCTTCGGTATCCGGAATACCTATCTCAGTTCCATGGTGATTTTTAGTCTGGCCTCTCTCGGCTGTGGTCTCTCCCAAAATCTGGAACAACTGTTATTCTTTCGCGTGATACAAGGCCTTGGCGGCGCCTTACTCATGCCTGTCGGGCGTTTAGCCCTGTTAAAGCTGATCCCACGCACACAATTCCTGTCTGCCATGAGCTTAATGAGCCTTGCAGGTCTGGTCGGTCCCTTGCTGGGGCCAACCTTAGGCGGATGGCTGGTTGAAGTCACAACATGGCACTGGATTTTCCTCATCAATATTCCAATGGGCGTGCTGGGCATGATCATGACCCTAAAAGTCATGCCAAATCAAAAAGAACCTACGGTAAAAGCGTTTGACTTCAGTGGCTTTATTTTATTAATGGTGGCAATGGTGGGCCTATCTTTAGGCATTGAAAATATTGCGGCTTCACAATATTCACGTCTGGTCAGTCTGGTATTACTGGCAGGCGGGCTAATTGCGACCGTGGGCTATGCTTATCATGCCCACAGCCATCAAAATGCGCTCTTTCATGGCCGCTTATTCCGCTACAAGATTTTCTCTATCGGGGTGCTGGGCAATTTCTTTGCCCGTTTGGGCAGTAATGCCATTCCCTTTATTTTGCCTTTGATGCTGCAGGTTGCCTTTGGCTTTGAACCTTTCATCACGGGTTTGATGATGATTCCAATGGTTTTAGGCTCATTATTTTCCAAACCGATCGTAAGGCCACTCATTCAGCATGTGGGTTATCGCCGTTTTCTGCTGACCAATACGGTTCTGGTCGGCTTATGTATTGCCAGCTTTTCACTCATGACCGCAGCAACCCCGCTTGGGTTGAAGGTACTGCACCTGTTTATTTTTGGCACACTCAATTCCTTGCAATTTGTCGGCATGAATACACTCACCCTAAAAGATTTGCCGCAACAGGATGCCAGCAGTGGTAATAGCTTCTTGTCTATGATTATGATGCTCTCGATGAGTATTGGCGTGGCGCTGGCAGGAACACTGATCAATGTATTTGGTCAATACTTTACAACAGCATCGATTAGTACTGCGTTTCATGCCACGCTGATTACACTGGGCTGTATCAATATTATTACAGCAATGGTGTTTTGGCAGATTCCCAAAGAAACGACCGAATAAGTCAAGAGATCACGCCTCAAACAAATGAAAAGAATAAGGAAAATGACATGATTATTCCTCAGCATTGGGCTGAAGCCAAAATCAAAACCAAGATTGCAGGTCGCCAATACTCACTCAAACGTTTTGGCTGGTCAAATCAAGACCCTGATGCAGCCCAAGCACATGCTGAGCAACGCCTTGCCGAAGCAATTGCAAAGATCAAAGCCGGAGAAAATATTCATCGTATTGATCATAAAGTTGCTTATAACGGTGCAGAAGGCTTACCCATTCGAGAAGAAATCATTGCTCAGCATGATGATGTGATTATCACACGCAATGCCTATGGTGCCTTATGTTTAAACACTCCAGATGTATTATTTGCAGATATTGATTTTATTGATACACCGTCTTTTAAACTTCGTTTGATTGCATTTTTAATCCTGTTGCTGAGCTCAATCGCAGCTGCAACCTACTTGATGTCATGGTTGATCTTCGGTATAGGTGCTGTCATCACCCTTCTATTTACAGAGCTTCTCACCAAAGGACTGGCCCGTATCCAAACTCAATTTGCAGGTCGTCCAGAACAGCGGACTTTAAAACGTATTCAACAGTTCTCGACACAACACCCAAGCTGGCATTTACGCGTCTATCGCACTCCCAAAGGTTATCGAATCTTAGTGATGCACCAGATCTTCCAACCGAATGGCGAGATGGCCCAGCTCCTTTTTGATGCGATCCAAGCCGATCCCAATTATGTCCGTATGTGCAAAAATCAGAACTGTTTCCGTGCCAGAATCAGCCCAAAGCCATGGCGGATCGGTATCAACCGTTTACGCTTAGGAGTATGGCCAGTCAGTGCGGAAAGACAAGCCATTCGGGCGAAGTGGGTTCAAGATTATCAACGGCAGGCTGAACATTATGCTTCTTGCCGATTTGTGGCACAATTGGGCAGTCAGGCCATCAATCTCAAGGCAAAACGAGTACAATCCCTACATGATCAATACTGTAAATCTAACTCCTCTTTAGATATCGCATAATCCTGAACGATATGGTAAAAAAATCCGCGAAATCTCAGTTTGCACAACATTATCCGACCTATGCCAGTATCGGGTTAGCCGTGATGCTTGGAGCGGTCAGCTACTTTGGATTGTTCTATCAGCAAAAGGCTGTTGCCCAAGATTATTCCATCCGTGGTTTTGATGTTTCCCACCATCAAGGTGAGATTAACTGGAAAAAAATCTCTCCAAGGCAATATCACTTTGTCTATCTTAAAGCCACCGAAGGCGGTGATTTTAAAGATCAGAACTTCCAGCAAAACTGGCTTAAAGCACGCGAACAGGGCTTACATGTCGGTGCTTATCATTTCTACCGCCTATGCCGTGACGGCGCCATTCAGGCCGAAAACTTTATTGCCACCGTTCCAAACAAAGCAGATGCTTTGCCACCGGTGATCGATTTGGAATATGACAGTAACTGCATCAATACCTATACCAAAGAGCAGCTGTTAAAAGAAATTCAGGTCATGCATGATCAACTCCATCGGCATTATGGCAAACAACCGATTTTTTATATTTCCAAAAGTTTTTATCATATTGTCTTAATGGGAAATTTTAACAACACCCCGTTATGGGTTAGAGACTATGAGGGTAAACCTGAGCTTAAAGATGGCCGGCAATGGCTGTTTTGGCAACATAGTAGCCAAGGCAAAATCTCAGGCGTGCCCAAAGCCGTCGATTTAAATGTTTATGCAGAATCACCGAAACAATGGCGCATGTTTCTAAAAGCACAGGGCATCGAAGATGCCAAATGAGCTACGTAAAATTATCCATATCGATATGGATGCCTTCTATGCCTCGGTTGAGCTCAAAAATCGCCCTGAGCTAAAAGATTTGCCTGTGGTGGTGTCGTCCCATCATCCTCGTGCGGTCATTGCTGCAGCGTCTTATCCAGCCCGTGTTTTTGGGTTACGTTCTGCCATGTCGATGGGTCAAGCCAGAAAACTGTGTCCACAGGTGGTGGTGATTGAGCCCAATTTTGAAAAATATCGTGAAGTTTCAGCACAAATCCATCAGATTTTTCAGCAATATACGACGTTAATCGAGCCCCTGTCTTTAGACGAAGCCTATCTGGATGTCACTGAAAACCTGAAGAATATCCCCAGTGCCACCGAAGTAGCGGCACAAATTCGTGCAGATATTTTTGCAGTCACTGGACTTACCGCTTCGGCAGGCGTCGCACCGAATAAGTTCTTGGCCAAGATTGCCTCGGACTGGAACAAACCTAATGGCTTATTTGTGATTAAGCCCCATCAAGTGCTCAGTTTTATTCAGGATTTGGCACTGAATAAAATTCCGGGAGTGGGTAAAGTCACTCAGGAACGACTGCAACAACTGAATTTACATACCTTGGGTGATCTGCAAAAAATTGAAGAAAATGTGCTGATTCATCATTTTGGTAAATATGGCAAACAACTGTATTTATATGCGCAGGGTATTGATCATCGTCCCGTCAAAGCAGAACGGGAGCGTCAGCAGATTTCCAAAGAAATTACCTTTGATGAAGATTATACCCTTGCTCAATGCAGCCATGCGTGGCAGCCTTTGACCGAACAAGTCTGGCGCAGCTTGAATAAGAAACAGCTGACTGCTCGCGGCGTAACCATCAAACTGAAACTTAAAAATTTCCAGGTGCTGCAACACAGTAAAAGTTTTAAACAGGCACTACAATCGCAACAGGACTTGGGACAAGTGATACTGCAACTATTGGATGAAATGCATATTGACCCAGAATCCCAATTTCGTCTGGTTGGCGTCGGCGTATATCAGTTGCAAGCGGTACAAGAAGAATCACAACTTTCTTTATGGTAGTGCTGTTTTTTACACAAAAATATCATCTATGCTGAAAATTATGTTTGCTTTTTATCCAGTTTTCAGTACTCTAAGTAACGCAATAACATTATCCTTGTTATTCGCTTTGCTAAAGAAAACCTCACTTTTAGCATCTGCTCCTGTGGTTGGCGTGACGATCAAATCCGAAGATTACAGGGCGCTTCAGGTCTTCTTTCTCTGCCCTCTTTTTTCCTAGAAAAAAATCAATATTTCCCATTACGCACTTCGTGACTTCAGTTAAACTCAGCAGAGAAAACTAGAAAATTCTGTATGACAACTGCCTTATGAAGCAAAAACAAATTCTCTGTGTTGAAGATGAAGCTGCAATCGTCCTGCCCCTGCGTTATGCACTTGAGCGCGAAGGCTGGTCCGTCAGTTGGGTTCATACTGGTACACAAGCACTACAACTTCTGGCACAGCAATCCTTTGATTTTATTATTCTAGATATAGGCCTACCAGATCTAAATGGCTTTGAAGTCTGTAAACAACTGCGCCAGAAAGACCACACCCCTTTACTGTTCTTAACAGCGCGTGATGATGAAATTGATCGGGTCGTCGGCCTCGAAATCGGTGCCGACGATTATTGCACGAAACCCTTTAGCGCACGTGAGATTGTTGCGCGGATTAAGGCCGTTTGGCGCAGAATGGAAATTCAAACTGAGCCTGTTATAGCGTCTGTAGCAATGACGGAAACTGAAATTATTGTACAATCTTCAACATGGTCATGTAATCCACACACTTTACAAATTCATTATCATGGGCAAGTGCTACAGCTTACGCGTTATGAATATCGCTTGTTATTGCTACTGATTCAACATCCAGAGCAAGTATTTAGTCGCCAACAATTGATGGATCATATTTGGGAATATCCAGAGCATAGTCTGGAGCGCACGGTTGATACTCATATTAAAAGTTTAAGGCAGAAACTCAAACAGATTACCCCACAGGATGACCCAATTCGTACCCATCGTGGTTTTGGCTATAGTTTGGCAAAGTTGAGCTAAAGCATGTCGATCTTTGTCCGTATCTGGTTTTTCTTTAGCTTGGTGGTGGTACTAAGTCTAGGCTTTATCGCCTATACCCTGACTCAACAAGTCAAACCGAATGTACGGCAAGTGGTTGAAGACACTCTCGCTGAAAATGCCAATATCATTGCCCAGTTAATTGCAGAAGATGTCTATCAGCACCAAGTCGACACCCCAGCATTTGATCAAAAAATTCAGGCTGCGTTATCCCGTCAACTAAACGCCACTATTTGGCAGTATCGCAAAGAACAAATTAACCAACAGCTGTATATCACTGATCCCAAAGGTATTGTAACCTATGATTCAGAGGGGCAAGCCGTCGGACAAGACTATTCTAAATGGAATGATGTTTACCTCACCCTACGTGGCAAATACGGTGCACGTTCGACTGCAACCAATCCTTATGACAACAATAGCAGCGTCATGCATATTGCAGCACCTATTATTTATGATCAGCAATTATTGGGGGTTGTCAGTATTGGCAAACCCAATCAATCGGTACAGCCTTATATTGAGCGTGCCGAACAGCAACTGATCTATCAGGCCCTCTGGATTGCAGCACTCAGTTTGCTCTTGGCCAGTATGGTGGCCTATTGGCTCAGACATAGTATTGATCGGGTACGTCGTTATGCGCAGGCACTCGCACCTGTGAATCAGGCGCCATTCTTCTATTCCGCCAAAGAGCTCAACCAAGTGACTCAGGCACTGAGTGAAATGCGAGAGAAGCTGGAAGATCGAGGCTATGTGGAAAACTACGTCAATACACTCACCCACGAACTCAAAAGCCCGCTTACTGCCATTCAAGCCAGCGCTGAACTGCTTCAAGATGATTTACCCTTGGCAGATCAACAGCAATTTGCATTGCATATTGTTGAGCAAAGCCAACGTTTGCAGTCTTTGGTTGAACGGATGCTACTACTCACACGACTCGAAAAAAACCAGCATGTCTTAGAGTTTCAATCGGTCGATCTGAATCAACTGATTCAGCAGTGTGTTCAGCAACAACTGAGTGCGCTACAACGGAAACAGCTCCAAATCCAGCTTGACCTGCCTAAATACTGTTCAATCTATGCTGATCCATTTTGGTTGAAACAGGCATTGAATAATCTGTTAGACAACGCCAGAGATTTTTGTCCGGCACAAGGAAAAATCGCTGTTCAGCTTCAACAAGATCCTGTACATGACCGTATTACCCTATTGTTTTTTAATGAAGCTGAGTCCATTCCTGAATACGCCTTGACTCGTGTGTTTGAAACTTATTTTTCCCTGCCGCGCCCACATAATCAGCAGCGTAGTACTGGGATTGGCCTCAGTATCGTCAAGCAGATAATTCAACAGCATCAAGGTCAGATTAATATTCGGAATATTCAGGCCAATACACTCGACTTCTTGCACACGCATCATGCAGGCGTACTTCTGACGATCACACTTCACACAAACTTCACTTAAGCTTCAGACTAAGCTCATCCGAAGTGCATCTCCGATCGAGATACTGGTCATATTACCATGAACCGTGACATGCGCCACAATTTCATTAGTTTTAAAATCGGAGCGATTTTATTGCTGATTTTTATATCGGTTTATTTTTTATTTCAAGTTTGGTCTCTAAACATCAAAGCCATCAACAACAGCTGATTCATGACCTTGCCCATGAACCCCAACGTGATGATCTCTGGAAACAAGCTGAAATTATTTTTTCGCTCTAAGCTGCGCGAGGGCTCAATGCCAAGCCAATCTTCAATATTGATGGAAAAACCTATACGTTTGATTTTTTTAGAACAAAGCCAAGAACAACGGGGGTTGATCTGGTGCAGCGTCAAGCTGACTGGACAAATATTGCACTGGTTACAATAGTCACAAGCTGTGTTGTTTGTGCTGTTACGTTCAATCCTGTCCTTGCTTGATTGCCTCTGTCATGTTTCTTACTCGTCCATGTCAATTGGTATCAATCTGAACAAGCAAGGTATTAACACTATTCGGGTCGGGCGAAACCATGCTTTCGCCCATTTTTGATAAAATTTCATAGGAATAAAAAGATGTATCAAGCCACTTATTCAGCATTAAGCCAACTCAAACAACTTTGTCCTGCACACAGTTCTATTGCAAGTTGCTTGAATCAGCTACGACAAGCTCAAATTCAGTTTTTAAATCTGGGGAATATTGTTATCTGCCCACAACAAAGCTGCATTTTATTTTTTAAAAAACGCCATTTAATGGAAATAGAAACTTTTTCAGCCTGATTTATACAAAATTACACTGTGCCTGAATCGCATCAAGTACAATCCAGTCTCTATATTTTTTGATTCAGGAATAACAATGTCTGTGCAACGACTTCATGTCACTTCACGTTATTGCGAAGTCGCAATTTCAGGAAATCTAGTTCATTTAGCAGGTCAATTGGCAGATGACACCAGCGTCGATGTAACTGCACAGACCCAGCAAACCTTAGACAATATTGACCGCTTACTTGCTGAAGCAGGAACTGATAAGACCCATATTTTATCAGTGATTATCTTTTTAAAAGACATCGAAAAAGATTATGCCGCCATGAATAGCGTCTGGGATGCATGGATTGCAGCAGGTCATCCGCCAGCACGTACCTGCGTCGAGTCTAAACTCTACGCACCAGATGTACTGGTTGAGATGACTGTCACTGCAGTACGTCCAGATTAATAAGATTTCATCGCAAATTCATTATATTTCATCATTCGATCCGCTTTAGCCATCGACATTGAAGTAGAAGTGGAGATAGTTACAACTGAAGCAGGTTCAAACAGATCTGGCACTAAATCTTGTCTGAGTTCTTGTTCCGTTGGAATACTGCTATAGCGCAACACACGATAGCCTGCTAACTCCAACAGGCTGTCCTGATAATGTTTTTGATGTAGACGATTGACATAAGATTCGTCGGCAATTTCAATAATTGCAAGCACTTGGTGTTGTTGGTCTAAGACCACAAAGTCGGCCACCAAACCTTGATATTTACGCCGTGTGTGGGCAAATTTAGTGGTAAGTAAGGCATCAAAAGAAACATGTGCCAAGACTGTATGACGTGGCAAAACCGCTTGTAAACGCATCAGTGTAATTTGTTCAGCGATATTGAGAATACCACGACGTTTGAGTGGACTATCCTGACGCCTGTTTTGTTGTAGGCGGCGCAACGCAAGCGCTGCGATTAACAGCAGCCCAACTATTGTTATAAAATAATACATTTCTAACCAATCCCTTTAGATTTTTTATAATCATTTTGGCTTTAAGCCAATTTTTTTAATCAAGAACAGCGATAGCAAAATCATTTTGCAGTGCAAACTTAAGTTTTTTAATCGTGTTTTGCTAGACGACCTAAGTCGTAAAAGCCCTCTGCCCTTTATTTATAATCATTCGCTATTCAATATTCAAGTCGTTATTGTCAGTTTATGTTTCCTTAGGCGACAGTTTTATGATCAAATTGTGAGCGCTTATGCCGAGCCGAAAAAAAGCAGGCATGATCTGGATCATGCCTGCTGTAATATCGAATTAACGAGCTGCTTTGGTTTTCGGCTTGGTTTTACCAGAGAATGGTCTTTTCTCACCTGTTTCACGTGGTGGTAAGCCATTATGCTGAGTTAACACCTGTCCTTTCTGTGGGCGCTTTTGTCCTGATTGTGGGCGAGATTGGCTCTGACCACGTTTGGCCGAATCTCCCGCCACAGAGGAGTTCTTCTTGCGCGCTGATTTATATTCACCCTCAGCTGTACCTTGCGGCTGATAGGTTGGAATCAAATGCTGTTTTGAGTTACCGATCAGATCGGCACGCCCCATGTCTTTCAAGGCTTCGCGCAATAAAGGCCAGTTATTTGGATCATGATAACGTAAAAATGCCTTGTGCAGACGGCGACGCTTTTCACCTTTGACGATATCGACATTTTCAGTATAGCGCGCCACTTTAGACAGCGGGTTCTTACCTGAATAATACATGGTGGTCGCAGTGGCCATTGGCGATGGATAGAAGGTTTGAACCTGATCGGCGCGGAAACCATTCTTCTTCAACCAAATTGCCAGATTCATCATGTCATAATCCGTGGTACCCGGATGCGCAGCAATGAAGTATGGAATTAAATATTGTTCCTTACCAGCTTCCTTACTGAAACGCTCAAACATTTGTTTAAAACGATCATACGTTCCAATCCCCGGTTTCATCATCTTCGATAACGGGCCAGTTTCAGTATGCTCAGGCGCAATTTTCAGATAACCACCGACATGATGCTGCACCAATTCTTTAACATATTCAGGATTCAATACTGCAAGGTCATAACGCAGCCCTGAACCAATCAGAATCTTCTTCACGCCTTTGATTTCACGAGCTTTACGATACAGCTGAACCAAAGGTGCATGGTCGGTATGTAGGTTTTGACACACTCCTGGATAGACACAAGACGGTTTACGACAATTCTTTTCGATCTCAGGATCGTTACAGTGTAAACGGTACATGTTGGCGGTTGGACCACCTAAGTCCGAGATAATGCCCGTGAAGTTGGGTGCCGTATCACGGATCTTTTCAATTTCACGTAAAATTGAATCTTCCGAACGGTTTTGAATAATCCGGCCTTCATGTTCAGTGATCGAACAGAAAGTACAACCACCAAAACAACCACGCATGATATTGACCGAGAATTTGATCATATCAAAAGCAGGGAAACGCGCATTCTCATAGGTCGGATGAGGGAGACGTGCGTAAGGCAAGTCAAACACATAATCCATTTCCTCCGTCGTCAGAGGAATTGGAGGTGGATTGATCCAGACATCACGTTCGCCATGACGCTGTACCAAGGCACGCGCATTACCAGGATTGGTTTCCAAATGCAAAATACGGTTGGCATGTGCATATAGCACATGATCATCAGCTACCTCTTCAAAAGAAGGTAAACGAATCACCGCCAACTCACGTGGAGGCAATTTATGTTTAATCGCTTTGGATGGTGCAGGCTTTAACTGCACAATCTGGGTATCTGGATCAAGCTGATCGCCTTCACGAACAATCGGATTGGCAACAATTTCTTTTTGGAAGTTTTGATATTGTGCCAGTGAGTTGCCTTTTTCTTTTTCAACTTCACAGCCATCAATATCTTCAGTCATGACATAAGGATTGATAATTGGATCGACACGTCCAATGGTATCCACATCATTGCTGGCGATTTCAACGAATTTGGCTTTCGAGGCTTTATTGTGTTTATTAATAATAAATGCGGTACCACGAACATCGGTAATCTCGTGGATTTTCTCGCCCTTGGCTAAGCGATGCATGACATCAATAATCGCACGTTCACCATTGCCATACATCAATAGATCAGCTTTAGAATCCATCAAAATAGAGCGGCGAACTTTATCTGACCAATAGTCATAATGTGCAATACGACGCAAGCTGCCTTCAATCCCACCCAGCAAGACTGGCACATCTGGGAAAGCCTCACGACAACGCTGACAGTAAACTGTTGCTGCACGGTCTGGACGTTTATTCGGCTCATTGTTTGGTGAATAGGCATCATCCGAACGGATTTTACGATCTGCCGTATAACGGTTGATCATCGAATCCATGTTGCCCGCAGTCACCCCCCATGCAATGGTTGGCTTACCGAGCACACGAAAACTCTCCACATTGGTCCAGTCTGGCTGTGCAATAATCCCGACACGGAAGCCTTGAGCTTCAAGCACACGCCCAATCACACCCGATACAAAAGAGGGATGGTCAATATAGGCATCGCCACACACCAGAATAAAGTCACATGCATCCCAGCCGAGTAGATCCATTTCTTCTCGAGACATCGGCAAAAATGGTGCAGGTTCAAAACACGACGCCCAATATTTGTCGTAATCAAACAGCGCTTTTGGCGCAGTCTGCATGGTGTAGGCAGTAGACATGGCTTGCGAATCTCGGCTAGCAGATGGAGGAGAGACATCTAAAGATGAAAGCCGATCATTTTAACATGAATTTCATTCATTTTCCCTGTTTATAAAACATTCAGGAACAAGGAGATAACAAATTATTTGTACAAAGATTAAGCAAGGCCAAGATCGCTTAGCCATTTTGGGGAAATTGAGCTAACTTCACCGCCAAGTAAAGCCCAAACATTAAAACCACAGCAACCATGAAATTAATTCCACCCCAGCCAAAGTTTTCCCAAACTAAACCACCACTACTGCCCAGTAAACTCGAGCCGATGTAATAGCAGAATAAATACAGCGAAGACGCCACGGCACGATATTGCACTGCCTGCACCGACACCCAGCTACTGGCCGTGGAATGCGCTGCAAAAAATGAAAAGGTAAAAATGGTAAGGCCCAATAAAATCGTCCAAAGCGATGGAATCAAGGTAATTAATAAACCAATGATCATTATGACTAACAAAACCGGCAGAACTTTATCACGCCCATATTTAAAGCCCCATTGTGCAGCTTTAGGTGAACTATAAATTCCAGCCAAGTAGGCAATTGAAATCAGACCAATCCATGTTTGCGATAAATGAAATGGCGCTTCTAATAAGTGGTAACTGATATAGTTAAATACTGTGACCAGGCAGCCCATCAGAATAAAGCCTTGCGCAAATAAAATCCGTAGTTTGGGATCTTTTAAATTTTGCTCAAACGCTGCTTTAAAACGTGAAAATCGAAACGGGAACGGCTTGAAATGCTGTGATTTAGGTAATAATAAATAGAATAAACAGGCAATCAGCAGATTCAGAAAGCCAATAATATAAGTCGCTGATTGCCAAGAAATAAAATCGACCAACACACCAGCGATCAGACGTCCCCCCATTCCCCCAATCGCTGTACCAGAAATATATAAGCCCATGGCAAAACCGATATCCTGCTGTGCAATCTCCTCTCCGATATAGGTCATTGCCACTGCGGCAACACCACTCACGGCCAAACCAATCAAAACACGAGTGGTCAGGAAAATTTCCCAAACAGGAAAAGAAGCACTGATCAGCAATAAAATCGAGACCAGAACCAAAGCAAATACCATGATCGGTTTACGCCCAAAGCGATCAGAAATAAAACCGGTAAACAGCAAACCAATCGCCAGTGCAATGGTCGAAAAGGATAAGGGAAAACTACTGTGGGTCGGGGTGACATGAAAGAATTTTGCGAAAATCGGCATCATCGGCTGTACACAGTACAAAGAGGAAAATGATGCAAAACCGGCAAAGAACAATGACCATAAAATCGCAGTAAACGATTTTGAACCATACTCAATATGGGTTGGGCGCAACACTGATTCAGACATGAGAACTCCTTATGCCCGATCAGTATACGCCCTCAGCCAAAATGCGGAATGATCATTTCGGCTATTTTTACCTAATGTTTAAAATAATGCTTTGGGCAAGCGAATCTGAATGATTTCATTATCATCCGCGAGTTTAGCATTCCGTCCAGAAGAACCAGGGAAGTTATTGTCATTCAGTACCGTCAAAGTCGTAGCATTTTCAATGATCACATCCTCAATGGTTTCAAATGGGAAAGCAAACACCTTACCTGTTCCGATATCACCAGTCCGTGCAGTGCCATACAAGCCATTTGGATTGGCAATTTTCATTAAATCCACCAGATCTTCACGTGCGACGGCTTGCTTCGGCTCATTGAATTTAATTCGGATCAGCTTTTTATAGCCGCCCAGATTATTCTGGCTGACATCACGTTCAATAATGATACCTTCTTTGTCATTGAATAATTGGAAATCTCCAATATTGGTGGCTTTACTATCCAGTACAAACCAATAATAAACACCTGTATAGGTCTTTTTCTGTAGATCAAATTGGGAGATCAGTAATCTGCCTGTCGAGTCATTGACGAGAGGCTTTTCTAGCAATGGATACAGATACTTGCCATCTGGTGAAATCGCCATGCCTTCAAAACCACTACTGCGTCCAACCAAGGGTTCAACATAATTGATCTTGGCTTTATTCAATTGATTTTGCGGCGAACGTAATTCTTGCGCTGGATTCATTGGATTTGGCAATCCAATCGGTGCATCAAGTAACACTCCATCTGCAGAGAAGTGTAGTAAATAAGGACCAAATTCCTCACCGATCCAATAACTACCATCAGGCGCACGCTGCATGGATTCAGGGTCGAAATCCGCCCCAGTCAATAATCGCTCTGGCGTATTGCCATTTACAATCTCAAAAGGAACCAATTTATTTGGGTCTCGTAATTGGATAAAACTTTGTACTTGTACCTGTCCTGTCCCTTTGCTCTTGGTTTTAAAGTCAGCTTTGAGTTTATAAATTCTTAATAAGAAATCGGCTGAATTCTCCTGTGTACCAAAACCGTTATCGGCCATGGCCATATAACTACCATCAGCATTTTTCAACGCGGCTGAAAAGCCTTGGACAGGCTGCCCTTTGAAAGGTGGATAAATGCCATTGGCGCCACTGACGGCTAGACCTGAATCGGGTCCAGCGGCATAAGTAGCCACAGGAAGTTTAGCAAAAGCGACCAATGTCGGTTCAGTGACTGGGTCTGTCGAGGTATTCTGGTCTTGATTATTATTGTCATCATTACAGCCGGTTAAACCCAAAGCTGTGCAGCAAAATAAGGCCAATAAAGTTTTCTTGTTCATTGTTTTATACGTTTGGTAAAAATTAGACAAATTTAAACAAGTTTTTATGACGCTTTTACTGCAATAAAATGAAGTCTTTATGGCGAAAAGATGACAATCACGCTTGGTTTTTCTCTCTAAGCGCAACCAATTGTCACCATATCCTATTCTAAAGTTTGGTCGGCTGATATTCCCCGGCAATTGCAGCTTTAAGCAACTTTTGAAAGGTTGGACATTGCAGATGATGTGCTGCGGGACAAATGGCTGCATGTCGAAGTCCTTCACTGATAAAATGCAACCGCCGCATCATCTGTTCAAGTTGTTCCGCTTTTTTATTCAACATGTTTCGATCTAATTGAGGCTGACCATCTTGATCAAACATCTGTGCAATTTCAGTTAAGGAAAAACCTGCTGTCCGCCCCAAAGCAATCAATGCCAATTGATCCAAAACTTGTTTGCCATATTGTCGGCGTAAGCCATGACGACCAATCGATTTAATCAAACCTTTTTCTTCATAAAAACGTAGTGTCGATGTTGCAACATTCGCTTTTTTTGCAACTTCACCAATATCCATACATCCACCTTGACTTCAAGTTGACTTGAACTTGCACACTGTCTTTATCTCTTTTTGTATAGAAAAAATCAAGGTGTAAAAATGCAAACTGTCGAACTGTTTTTTCAAATATTTTGTCTCGGGATTGGTACGACCATCCTCATGGATTTATGGCTTCTAGTTTTAAAAAAACTCAATCAGCCCATCTTAAATTTTACCCTGCTGGGTCGTTGGGTCGGCTGGATGCTTCGCGGCAAATTTCGGCATCAATCGATTGCCCAAAGCCCCGCCATTCGACATGAATATGCATTGGGTTGGCTGGCGCATTACAGTGTCGGCATCCTGTTTGCATTTGGCTTTATTTTAATGATAGGCAAACAATGGCTGTTACAGCCCCAATTTTATTCCGCTTTTTGTTTTGGTCTGATCACGGTGCTCATGCCTTTTCTAATCATGCAACCCGCCATGGGTGCGGGGATTGCTTCATCCAAAACCCCACACCCCTTGCAAAACAGCCTTCGAAGTCTGCTCAATCACGCTATTTTCGGTTGCGGTTTATACCTCATGGCTCAGCTATTGCAACGGTTCAACTAAGACACACAAAACCTGCTCGTTGATAGGAATGAACGGCAACCAACCCTATCGGAGAAAGCCTCAACAGGAGATCGGGGCTTTTTTCTTCAGCTGAATAGCTAAAATTAAACGATTTACCCAAACAGATTACATTGACTCACATCAACTTGCTCCCTACCATCCGCATGTTTTTTATATTTGATGGTCAAATTGTTTCACGATGATAATTTACAACAAATTTTCTTTTTCTTGTTTTCAAATCTCTTTTGCCAAATTAACTCTCATTGTTTTTAGTACTTATCTCACTGTGGCTTGTACCAGCACCAAAGTTGCTACAGTTAATCACTCTCAAAAGCTTGCTTCAGGCATTCAAAGTGCTTTTTCAGTTTCACCAACAACGGCAAATCGCGTTGCACCGATCATTCTGCAAACGGCCGAGCGCCATAATATTTCACCCCATTTGCTTGCAGCCGTGATTCGTCAAGAATCCAGCTATAGAACTCGTGCACGTTCTTCAGCTGATGCGGTCGGATTAACCCAAGTCCGACCAAAATTCTGGCAACAGTTCTGTCCTGGTGATTTATATGATGAACACGTCAACATCAATTGTGGTGCCTACATTTTAGCGAACTATTATCAATCCACAGGCGATTGGTCAAAAGCACTTGGCTACTACAATGTTGGACCTACAGGTTATCGAAGAAGTCCCTATATGCGCCAGCAAGCTGAACGCTATGCCAACTCGGTTAAACGGCATGAACAAAGCTTAAAAGCAGCGCTATAATGTATTGTTGTCAGTCAAAACCTACATAAACTGTGGTGATTCGCGAATATCTAAGATGGCACAATTGCCCTAATCTGTTCATCATACAGAGATAGGATGTCTCATTCAGAACAACAAGAAACACTGGATGTGGTCGTTGACAGGAGTTGGCGGCAAGAAACCAAATATGAGAAAGCCTCGACAGGATGTCGGGGCTTTTTTATGTTCAGGTCGAGTCCAATCATTACGGTAAAATAACTGCTATTGACTCCCCTAAACCGAGTGCATACCATCCTTATAATTTTGTTTGGTATCGGGTCTTGGTTTTGCACATCACATCAACTTCATCTGATCAACACACGGCCTTTAAACCGTTCGCCTTCATCATTTTAAAGATCAGCCTTGTTGTGCTTGCAATCAGTCTATCTGCCTGTAGTAGTTTAAGTGGCTCCTTTGCCAATCGCTCAAATCAGCTTTCATCAGGCTTACAAAATGCCTATTCGGTTTCCCCGACGACCGCCAATCGCTTATCGCCGATAATCATTCAAAGTGCTGAACGTTATGAAGTCTCACC
This sequence comes from Acinetobacter sp. NBRC 110496, assembly GCF_000876115.1. Classification (NCBI taxonomy): domain Bacteria; kingdom Pseudomonadati; phylum Pseudomonadota; class Gammaproteobacteria; order Moraxellales; family Moraxellaceae; genus Acinetobacter; species Acinetobacter sp. NBRC 110496. The sequence continues at coordinate 2,389 of NZ_BBTF01000032.1, read as the reverse complement.
TACACTGCTCGCAGCTCTGATCCGCCAAGAATCCAACTACAATAGTGCGGCCCGTTCACCCACAGGTGCAATAGGCTTAACCCAAATCATTTCCAGTCATTGGCGTCAGTCCTGCCCAGGCAATCTCTATGATGAGAATGTCAATATTAACTGTGGTGCACATGTACTCTCGACTTACTACAGATCAGCAGGTAGCTGGTCTAAAGCTGTGGCCTATTACAATGTCGGACCAACCGGCTATGAACGCAGTTTCTGGACCCGCCATAAAGCCAAAAAATATGCACGCTCCGTCAAACGCCACGAAAAAACCCTAAAGAAAGCACTTTAAAATCAATTAAGACTAAAAAACCATGCGCTTAGGCATGGTTTTTTTATGAGCTGAAGAATGAAATTAAGCGTCGTCAAATAAACCTTCAAATAACACTGAAGATAAATAACGCTCGCCACTATCAGGCAAGATCACCACAATGGTTTTGCCTGCATTTTCAGGACGTTCAGCAATTTGCGCTGCCGCCGCTAATGCTGCGCCACTCGAGATACCGACCAAGATGCCTTCTTGTGTTGCACACTTTCTTGCCCACTCAATCGCATCTGCGCTATTCACAGGTAATACTTCATCAACCAAATCAAGGTCTAAGTTTTTAGGAATAAAGTTCGCGCCAATGCCTTGGATTTTATGGGGTGCAGGGGTGATGCTTTCGCCACGTTTGGTTTGAGTGATAATGGGTGATTCGGCGGGTTCAACAGCAACTGAATAGAGCGGCTTATTCTGAACTTGCTCAAAATAACGTGAAATCCCAGTAATGGTACCACCCGTTCCTACACCCGCAACCAAGATATCAACTTGACCATTGGTAGCCTGCCAGATTTCAGGACCGGTGGTATCAACATGAATCTGTGGATTGGCTGGATTTTCAAATTGCTGTGGCAAGAAATATTGTTCTGGATTTTCCGTTGCTAGACGAACTGCCTCATCTACTGCACCTTTCATGCCTTTGGCAGGATCAGTCAACACCAGATGTGCACCTAATGCCTTTAACACCTTTCTACGCTCTAAGCTCATACTGGCTGGCATTGTTAAGGTAATCGGATAACCTTTGGCTGCCGCAACAAACGCCAATGCAATCCCTGTATTACCACTGGTTGGCTCCACAATATGCATACCTGCTTTAAGTACACCACGTTTCTCCGCATCTGCGATCAACGCTGCGCCAATACGGCATTTCACTGAAAATGCGGGGTTACGGCTTTCAACTTTTGCCAGTACAGTTGCGCCTGTTTTGATCAGACGATTAATACGAACTAAAGGTGTATTACCAATCGCTTCGGCATTATTGGAATAAACTGCGATACCTAGGTTGGCAGGTACTGGAAATTGTTGATCGGTCGACATGTTATTTCCTTATTAGATTTGGAATGATTCTCAATCATTATAGGCTTGTCAGCCAAGGAGAAAAGCAGAAAACGTTAAGATTTATGAAAAGTTATAATCTTCAATGATATAAAAGATTAAATGAGCAATTAATCTCATTCTGCTAACAAATTTTTTTTATTTTTAAATCAAACTATATCTAATTCTATCTTTATATATGCCTCTTATTAGCATAATTTCAGTCAGGGTTGTGGATTAAGCTAGGGATTACCAGAGCTCACCTTCTCGCCAATCAGCGCAAATCGTATCATCAGCTGTACTACGTGACGGCAACTCTTTCAGTTGAATACTCAATGGATACAGCATGATTTCATTCTCATCGGTCAGATAAGTAGACCTATCTTGCTGAATATATAAATCCCCCAACCAAGAAGTCCAGCCTAATTTTTTATAGAATGCATCATTTTCAGGCTGTAATGCGGCAAGTTCATAACCCAAGCGAGTTAAGGCATCGACCAAATATCTTAATAATTGTGATGCTAATCCTTTACCCCGCATCATTTCATCAGTCGTCACGTATTCAACATAAGCAGTTTTTACCTGATGATTACCATGAATAGTGAAAACTCTATCTGTCCATAGGGCATGCGATACAATTTTTTCGTCCAAGATACCGACGAGATGAGTAGCTGTTTGCATGAAAGCATATTGGCTCCAAGGATCCTCATCAAAAGCAGCAAAACACAACTTGGCAATCTGTTGTCGCTGTTGTGGCTCTAGGTCTCGGGCTGCGATAATTTTAAACTGCATAGCAAAGGCTCAATTCAAATTGAATGTATTTTAGGCAAGGATTAGGATAAAATGAAGTATTTTTAGTCAAATCTAATTAAAACAAATGGATATATCATTAAAAACCCTAAATAGGCGCTTCCGATAGCAAATAAAAGTGTATGGAAAATCATATCAGGCCTAATAGCATTTCTTATTTACGTCTTTTTAGATATTAAATTATATTTT